>NZ_JBBMEI010000001.1:0-227132 GCF_040096655.1 Blautia intestinihominis
CCTGCCGTATCCGGCATGCAACAGTTCTGTCTGCATTGCAATTTATATGCTCGTATAAAATAATTGTGCAATATAAAAAAGAGCTCAAAAGGCAGTTTCGCATGGCCGATTCTTCCTTTTCAGGTCTCTGTTTTTATTCTTTTTTCTGGTATTTTGTGCGGAGCAGCCATTTCTGGTCGATGACTTTGAGTTCTTCTCCAAACCGGATATGAAGGCTTACGGAACCTGTTCCCTGTTCGATTTCTTCAATGCATCCTTCTCCGAATTTCGGATGACAGATCACTTCTCCCACCTCATATTTCACGATACTTGCCTGACTGTTTTTGTGCTCCTGCTGCCTCCTATATGTGTCACGGATTGCCACAGTCTTGTCGTGGATCGGACTTTTGAGTTTCTTTTCGTAGTCATGTTTCATCAGGGCTTCCCCTGCCTTGTAGTAAGGTGTCGGCGCGGCCCCTACCAGAGAACAGCAGTATTTCCACGCGCTTCCGTGAAGTCCTGGCTGCCACTGATATTCACGTGGGATCGTAATATGATGTTCCATGTAGTGGGCATATTCGTGTCTGTAGAGATCCATCCGGTCTTCTTTTGTAAGAGGATTTTTTACCCCGTATCCTACGAAGAGAAGGGAAAAATGAAAGTGTTCTTTTTCATGATGCCCTGCTCTTGTATAGGAACCCAGAGTGTCTGTTTCAAATCCAAAAGTGATCGGGATCTGGGCTCCGCGAAGATGAAATTTCCGATCCAGTTCCCGGTAGAGGGCACGGATCTGCGCCGTCAGTATTGTCGTTTCTTTCTGTAGTGTTGCATACAGATCTGTATAATTTCTGTCGTCCATGATTTCTCCATTTGTATTTCGTTCACTGATTCTCTATCATATACTGAACTTGCCATCTTGTAAACCAAAAATATGCACAAAAACAGGACAACATATAGCTTTCACTACTGCTGTCCCGTTTCTATCTCATTTATTTTTTACTGAAGATACTGGTTAGATTTCCAGATCACACTCACCAGTCGTGCGATACACGCTTTCAGGTCTTCGATCTTAAGAGTTCCCTCTGCCAGTTCTTTGTGCATATTATCGTGATCTCCGAAGCATCCCGGCATTACCAGGTCGTTTCCTGCTCTCATGCAGCCGGATGCTGTACAGTTATCTCCCTGTTCTGTAGTCGTCCAGTCTGTCATGATCGCACCTTTGAATCCCCATTCATTTCTTGCGGACTCTGTGCAGAGATCATAGTTGTTTGCTGCATGAACACCATTGATCAGGTTGTAGCTGGTCATGATGGACATCGGCTGTGCCTGTCTGATCGCGATCTCGAATCCTTTCAGATAAACCTCGCGAAGTGCACGCTCAGATACAACGCTGTTTGATCCCATACGGTTGTCTTCCTGATTGTTGCATGCAAAATGTTTGATCGTTGTTCCACATCCATAATTGGACTGCACGCCCTCTGTCATAGCTGCTGCGATCGTTCCGGATACATATGGGTCCTCTGAGTAGTACTCGAAGTTTCTTCCACAGAGCGGATTTCTGTGGATGTTCATTCCCGGTGCCAGCCAGAGTGTCACGCCGAAGTGCTCCATCTCGGTTCCGATCATTGCTCCGACTTCGCGGATCAGTTCCTGGTTCCAGGTCTGTGCAAGCAGAGTTCCTACCGGAATCGCTGTACAGTACTGATAATATCTTTCTCCCGGAAGTTCTCTGGAATCATCATAGAATAATCCACCTTCCAGACTGAATTCGAACGGCATGCTGACAATGCTGCCTTCATTGACATGATAATATTTCATCAGTCGAAGTCCTGCCGGTCCGTCTGCAAGGACGATGCTTGCAAGTCCTTTATCTACAGCACAGCGGTGTGTCTCTCCTGCAGAACCCGGAACAGAAATGCCTGCTGCCCCAAGGTTTCCCCCCTGTGCTTTGCCCGGGTCTCCGGCTGCCAGATCGATCAGTTCTTCTTCTGTCAGGGTATTTACAAAATCCATCGCCTCTCTCTCATAGAGGTCGGCATTTTTCTTATATTCTACAGTCTCTGTCGTAATGTCTGCCGCATGAAGTTCCAGAACGGTCATCGCCTGCTCTCCGGCAAGTTTCTCTGCTGTTTCTGTGCGTTTTGCTGTTCTGGATGGTTCCTGTACGATTTCTTCCAGATCCTGTTTCAATGGGAAGAGGTTTTTGACCTGACGTTTCGTCACTGTGGCATCCAGTTTCATGCCTCCACAGAGTTTCGCACTGGCAAGGCTGTTTCCGATCCAGATGCCGTAGAAGCCTTTTTCCAGGATCCATGCTGCGCTCTCTTCATCGTAGGAAGTCAGTGCATCTACTGTCACTTCCATGGTGACTTCTTCTGTTTCGCCAGGTTTCAGTTCGGCAGTCTTGGCGTAAGCTGCCAGACGGTGTGCTTCTTTTTCCAGAGTGCCTCCCGGCAGGGATGCATAGACCTGTACGACTTCTTTGCCGGGCACTTTGCCTGTGTTCTTTACAGATGCTAAAATGCTGATTTTTTCAGCGGATATTTTTACCAGACGGTAGTTGCTTATCTCAAAGTCTGTATAGGAAAGTCCATATCCGAAGCCATAGCGGACCGGAACTTCAAAGGTATCGAAATAACGGTATCCTACATAAATTCCCTCTTCGTAAAGCTCGGTCTGCACATTTCCGTTATTATGTGAAAACTTCTCAGAATTCGGATAATCCTCATATTCATATGCCCAGGTATCTGCAAGTTTGCCGGATGGATTTACCTTGCCGGAAAGGATGTCGGCAACTGCATTTCCGCCTTCCATGCCAGGCTGTACGATCACCAGAAGTGCTTTGATGTTCTCGAATTCATCCATGAAGGAAAGATCCACCTGTGCGCCTGCATTGATCAGAACAGTGACATTTTTGTAATATGCACAGATGTCTGCAAGTATCTGATATTCGTTGTCGTTCAGATAATAATCGCCCTTGTCAGCAGTACGGTCGGAACCTTCTCCTGCGATCCGGCTCAGAACATAGATTGCTGTTTCCGTATCTGCGTCCTCAGCTGGTTTCTGTACCTGATCTCCGGCTGGCATTTTGAATGGAGTGGTGCTGTATACCGAAAAGAAATCCATGGTGTCCGCGCCTTCACCCGTTTTTGAAAGGATACTTCTCTTCCATTCCTGGCGTGCATTCTCGTAGATCTTGTCGTAACTTGCGATCCAGTCTTCTGTTGTCACCTGAAATCCGGCGTTTTTGATTCCCTGGAAAACGGAAACATTTTCACGTTCATTGACATCTCCGGAACCTGTTCCTCCTTTGATGGTCCTTCCTGCGCCTGCGCCATAAAGTGCAACGTTGCTTCCGGCTTTCAGGGGAAGAAGATTGTCTTCGTTCTTAAGAAGAACGATTCCTTCTGCTGCCGCACGGCGTGCAACCTTGCGGTGTTCTGTCTCCCATGGCTGAACTTTCGGATCTGTGGTGCCGGAAAATGCTCTCTCTTTCAAAATTCGTGTCATGATTATTCCTTATTCCTCTCCGATAAAATCTGCAAATGTTTCTTTTATTTTCTGCTCATCCTCCGTACCTGCATTCAGGATCAGCGGCTTGCTTAAGTCCAGGCTGAAAATTCCCATGATGGATTTTGCATCTACATAATATTTACCGCTCTGCAGATCCATATCACAGTCAAATTTACTGCAAAGTTTGTTAAATTTATCTGCGTCCTGCATAGATACGATCTTTACTGTTAATTTTACCATAATCTGACTCCCTTTTCACGCTTTTATTCAGGCGGATCTTCCGACCCGCCCTGCTTATTGTTTATTTAGTTAAAGTACTTTCTGAGAAGATAAGTCGGTGTGCAGCTCCATGCGTGGCAGTAGCTGTTTACAATGCTGCTTCCATATGGAGATTCTGCCGGGTTTTCCGGATTGTAGAGTTCCCAGAAGGTATCTGCACCGTGGCTGATCATGCCGCCCCAGTAATATTTCATGTATTCCATTGCCTGGTCTTTTTTGCCGCACATCAGAAGTGCTTCCACATAATGATGGTTCATGTACGGAGAGACCATTCCTTTTTCCGGTTTCAGCTCATCCAGCTTATCGAGCATTGCACTGCCTTCTTCGATGCTGACTGCACCTGCAAGGATTAGCCATACCTGGCTTGCGTAGTTGATCTGTTTTTCCTCGCCACTTACGAACAGGCCTGTTTTCTCATCCAGAAGATATTTTCTGACTGCTGCAGTCTTTTCTTCTGCTTCTTTTGCAAGTTCTTCTGCTTTTGCTGTATCTCCAAGGATCTCTGCGATCTTCTGTACTTTTTTTGCACAGTAGATGTAAACGCCCTGCATTGCAGTCTGTTTGTTCAGTCCTTCCGTCCAGTCGATGAAGCCCCAGAATCCTTCGCCGTTTTTCATCAGATGTCTCGCATCAAACTGCTCTCCGGCGATCTCCATCTGGCGGTATGCACATTTGCTTAAATCTTCCAGCGTTTCTCTGTCGCCGGATGCCTCATAGTAGTCCAGAAGCGTTGCGCCGAAAAACATGGAATAGTCCAGAAGGAAAGTATCATCTACGATAAATTTTGGCTCTGTGAACAGGCAGGCACTTACCTGACCGTTGTCTTTTGTCTGTCCTGCGAACAGGTACAGGCATCTTTTTACCAGATCCATGTTGTGGAATGTTTCGTAGTTTGCAAGTGCCTGAAGTCTCAGGTCTCCGAGCCACAGACGGCGGTCTCTCTTCGGTCCGTCCTCAAAAACGGACTGCATACAGTTGTGCAGGGTACGAAGGCTGACTTTGTCCAATTTACGGATCATTTCGTCATCACTCTCTACCGGTTTCACATCTTCCATGCGGACAGAAGAAACACTGGTGCAGTATACATCTTCCACTACCATCTGCCATTTCAGTGAGGTATCGATTGCCTCGATCTCCATATAACGGAATGCGTATCTTCTTGGAAGTTTCAGTTCTGCCGGAAGGACATCGATATGGATGAATTCTTCCTGGATCCAGCCACGGCTGATCCATCCATCATAATCTGCGGAATCCTCAGTCATCTCTTTTGCGATCTCACCAAATTTCAGTCTGAAAAATGCCGGTGCATCCTGCGGGCTTCCCACAGAATTCAGTTTCAGAGTGACATATCCTACCTGATGATCACCGAAATTCAGGCAGATCCTGTCGCCTTTTGCCATATGATAGGTGGAAAGATTTTCGATGTCATCTTTTTTCGAAACTTGCGGAAAAACCTCCTCTGTCTTTACGATATCTACGATAGAAACCGGACGGACTACTGTCTTGATAAGTTCCGGTGCACACGCTTCTGCTTTTTTTACAAAATCATCATTGGTTACTCGAACCATATTTAAATCAATACTTACTGCTGGCATTCTGCTTTTTCCTCCAATTTTTTCTATATATCACTTTACCTTTTTCTGCTGTATTTTCCAATTGTCTTTTTTTCTGTAAAACAGTGATGTTTTTTTCGATAAATATGCGCTATACTTTTATTACATAATAAGGGAGAGGTTCTATATGAAACTTACCAGAGAAGAATTTCGGAAATACATCTTTTCTTACACTGAAGATGAAGCCTTTTATAAAAAACTTTATTTACAAAAAAAGAAGGATCCTGAGACATTTCAGGACTACTGCCTCAATCTGGATCGAAACTTTATTTTGGAACATCACCTGTATGTTCCTGAACTTCTGAGCGGATCCTGGTCTCCTTATATGGAAGAAAAAGATTTCTTTCAGGATACGGTCGAGAATATCATGCTTTACAAGCACTACCGCTACACGCCTGTTTTTTCTCATGAGCATGAATTTTTTGAGATCCTCTGTGTGTATGACGGCACTGCTGATACTACGATCCAGGGGATACGGCACACGCTGCATACGGGTGATATCTGCATCATCCCGCCGAATACTACACATAGTGTCGGAATCTTTGATGACAGCACGGCTTTTAATATCCTGGTGCGCGGTACAACATTTCAGTCTACTTTCTTCCAGTCACTGACGGCTGACAGTTCCCTGGCACAGTTTTTTGCACATGTGCTGTACCGCAAGACGGAGGGAAATTATCTGATCTTCCATAGTGGAGATGATGTACGGATCCGCGATATGCTGGAAAATCTCTATATTGAGTATCTCGGCCACGAGAAATACAGCTATACCTTTCTCAACTCCATGCTGGTCATGTTCTGGGCGATGCTGCTTCGTTATCACGAGAACGATATCGAATCCATACTTACAAAGGATACTGCCGGAAATTCTGTCACAGAGATTCTGAACTATCTGAACCAGCATTACCAGACAGTTACGTTGAGCGAGACAGCCAGTCATTTTGGTTACAGTATTTCCCATTTCAGTACCCTGATCAAAGAAAGTACCGGAAAAACTTTTCTTCAGATCATCCGGGATATCAAGCTGAATCAGGCGTGCCGTGCACTGCGGGAAACTTCCCTGAGCAACCCTGCGATCTGTGAACTTGTCGGATATGAAAGCCCGGAACATTTCATGCGTACTTTCAAGAAAACTTACGGGATGACTCCCGGTGAATATCGCAGGAAAAATAAGGAATAAATTTTCACAAAAATAAAGTTTTTTTATCTTCCTGACTTTTTTTGTATATCCTCTTTACAATCCTCGAATCCTGTCGTATCTTAAAGACAGGTGAGAAAATCAATCAATATCGAGGTTTATGTTATGTGTGAAAATTCAAAGAAAAAGGCCCGTTCGATCACGATGACGACTGGCTCTTTGTGGAGAAATATTTTTCTGTTCAGTATTCCGCTGATGTGCTCTCAGCTTCTGGAAGTTATCTTTAACTTAAGCGACGTTGCTGTTGTTGGCCGGTTCGCAGATTATAAGGCACTTGGAGCGGTCGGTTCTACGACGCTGCTGGTAACATTGTTTGTGGGATTTCTGATCGGTATGGGCAGCGGTGTTAATGTCCGGGTCGCCCACGCACTTGGCTCCGGGGACCGACAGGTCACTGAGAACACCATTCATTCAGCTCTGCTCCTCTGTGCACTGATGGGACTGCTGGTCGGTGCTGTGTGCTTCTTCTTTTCCGGCGGGATGCTTAAACTTTTGAACACCAAGGATGATCTGATCGGGCAGGCTTCCCTTTACCTGAAGATTTACGCGGTCGGTCTTCCTGCGATGGGTGTTTACAACTTTGGTAATGGAGTGTTAAGTGCCCGCGGAGATACGAAACGCCCGCTTTATTATCTGGCTGCAGCCGGTGTTCTGAATGTTATTTTGAACCTGTTTTTTGTCATCGTATTACATATGGCAGCCGCGGGTGTTGCCACAGCTACTGCGATCGCACAGTATGCTTCTGCCGCTCTGATCATGACGCATCTGCTTCGCCGCAGGGATGAATGCCATGTTTCACTGAAAAAAGTCAGACTGCACAAGGACACCAGCATTGCCATCCTGATGATCGGGGTCCCGGCAGGTATCCAGAATGCGATTTTTGCGATCGCAAACCTGTTCGTACAGAGCGGTGTCAATTCCTTTGATACCTATATGGTCTCCGGAAATGCGGCGGCTACCAATGCGGACACGATCATTTATAATGTCATGTATGCTTTTTATATCGCATGTTCCAGTTTTATGAGCCAGAACTACGGTGCAGGAAACAAAAAAAGAGTTCTGAAGAGCTACTTTATCAGCCTGTTTTATTCCTTCAGTATAGGACTGATCCTTGGACTGCTCCTCTTTCTCTTTGGTCATCAGTTCCTGTCGCTGTTTGCCACGGATGCTGCCGTTATCGATGCCGGCATGCAGCGGATCAAGATCATGGCGTTTTCTTACTGTGTGTCCTCTTTTATGGACTGTACGATCGCCGCATCCCGTGGGATCGGAAAGACCATCATCCCGACGATCATTATCATCATGGGCTCCTGCGTCTTCCGTATCATATGGATCTACACGATCTTTGCCTGGGTCCACACCATCCCGGCACTGTTTCTTCTGTATCTGTTTTCATGGATCATCACATCGATCGCAGAGATCATCTACTTTACTGTCAGCTACCGGAAACTCAGCGTCCGGTAGCTGATTTTTTATTCTTTATTAAAAAGGCTCGATCTTCCGCACTTCACGATCATAAGTAAAAACACCGTTGACCTCTTCTTCCACATCTGTCCACTGTGTGTAGATACTGGCACTTAATCCCTGTGGGATCAGATTTCGCACACCACTCCATCTTTCGAGGAAACGCTTCTCGAGATCTTTTTTGTTTTTGCAGATTCCATAGCCGTATAGTTTTTCTTTTGCACAGTGACCTGGTTCCCGATAGCTGTAACCGCCAAATTCTGAAAGAACGGAAGCCCTCTCTCGTTCCGGGCGGATGAACAATTTGAAGAAATAATTATGCAGGCTGGAAAAATCTCCGCCTCCCTGGTCAAACCATCCACTTGCCTGATCGATCAGCCGGTTCGGATCAAGTCTGCGGACGATCCTGGTCATATCCTCTGTCTGAAACTGTCCCCAGCCTTCGTTGAAGATCACCCATGCCGCAATGCTGGGATGATTTCCAAGAAGCCGGATCGTCTCTTTCATTTCCCGGATAAATTCCAGGCGGCCGGCTTTTGCTTCTCTGGAAAGCAGTCTCGGATAAACGTCACGCATTGGGATCCGAAGCCAGGAAAGCAGAGTCGCACCGTAAGTTACAAACCAGTGTTTATAGTAACTTCCACCATTGACCATATCCTGCCAGACTACGATTCCAAGTCTGTCGCAGTGATAATACCATCGCTGCGGCTCGATCTTGAGATGCTTCCGCACCATGTTGAAGCCGGTCTTTTTCATTTCCTGGATGTCAAAGATCATCGCTGCATCAGATGGCGGCGTGTACAGACTCTCCGGCCAGTATCCCTGGTCGAGCACGCCATTCTGGAATTGTACTTCGCCGTTAAGACAGATCCGCAGGAATTCCTCATGAACTTTCGTTTCCAGAGAAAACTTCCGCATGGCGAAATAGCTGATGGCTCTGTCGTCTCCCAACTTTACTTCAAAATAATAAAGATACGGAGTTTCACAGTTCCACAGAGAAATGGACTCAATCGGGATCTCGATCCATTTGTCACTTACAGCCAGTACTGCTGTTTCCAGCATATCCTCTGTAGAAATCTGTGACGGTTTCACTACCGGATCTGGATAAAGTCCTGGTTTTCGTATTTTTATTTCTATCGGAAGATTTCTGGAAAGTTTATCCACATTCTTTTTATCTGTACTATAACTGGAACTTACTTTGATCCTGATGATCTTTTTCTCGATATCCGGAACTGTTTTTATTTCTTTTATGTAGGTTTCCGGCACTTTTTCCAGCCATACTGTCTGCCAGATGCCGCTCTGGGCGGTATAAAACATGCCGCCTGCATTAAGTTTCTGTTTTCCCTTCGAATGGTAGGAAGTATCACTCAAGTCTTTGACAGCTACTATAAGTTCATTTGCGCTTTCCTGCGCGTATCTGGAAATATCCACTTCAAACGGAAGATATCCTCCCGTATGACGTTTCACCTTATGTCCGTTAATCCGAACTTCACAGGACTGATCTACCGCACCGAAATGGAGCAGGATGCGGTTTTGCCCCTTTTCTCTGTCCCAGCCCGGAAGATCGAAATTTCTCCGGTACCACAGATATTCATCTGGTTTAAGCTGACGTCCGACTCCTGAAAGAGCTGTCTCAGGCGAAAACGGCACGAGGATCCTGCCCTCATACTGCTGTGGCTGTTTATAGTCTATAGTAAAAGCATAATCCCACCAGCCATTGAGGATCTGATAATCTTCTCTCATCAGAAGTGGTCTCGGATATTCCTCCAGCACATGATCCCTGTCGAGATTTTTTCCCCATCTTGTGTAAAGCTGCTTCATAAGATTCCCGTCCTTTCTGATGATATTTCTGCCTGGTGATGCCAGCAAATGCTTTCTATATTATATATAGAAGATTTTTTTTTATTCATTGTACATTTGGGGAATACTTATGTCAAGAAAGCAGGATAATGCTGAAATCACTGCCCAAACACGACATGCAGTGTTAAATTATTATCATTTTTTCAAAATTTAATGGTTTTTTTATTGCTTTTATTGATGAATTATGTATAATAATCTCTATGAGAAGTCGGAGTGTTCCACTTCTTAGAGGTTAAAGCAGCCAGCATATAGATGGCTCCAATAAAGAAGAGAGGTAAATGTAAGATGGCAAAAATCGATTTAACTAAGTATGGCATCACAGGTACAACAGAAGTTGTATACAATCCTTCTTATGAAGTATTATTCGAGGAAGAGACTAAAGCAGGTCTTGAAGGCTTCGAAGTAGGACAGGAAACAGAACTTGGCGCTGTTAACGTTATGACAGGTATCTATACAGGACGTTCTCCTAAAGATAAATTCATCGTTATGGATGAGAACTCCAAAGATACCGTTTGGTGGACTTCTGATGAATACAAGAATGACAACCATCCTGCAACACAGGAAGCTTGGGCAGCTTGTAAAGCACTTGCTCAGAAAGAACTTTCCAACAAGAAACTTTTCGTAGTTGACGCATTCTGCGGTGCTAACGCTGATACTCGTATGGCTATCCGTTTCATCGTTGAAGTTGCATGGCAGGCACACTTTGTTACAAACATGTTCATCCAGCCAACAGCTGAAGAACTTGAGACATTTGAGCCAGATTTCGTTGTATACAATGCTTCCAAAGCAAAAGTTGAAAACTACAAAGAACTTGGCCTCAACTCTGAAACAGCTGTAATGTTCAACATTACATCCAAAGAGCAGGTTATCATCAACACATGGTACGGCGGAGAAATGAAGAAAGGTATGTTCTCTATGATGAACTACTTCCTTCCACTGAAAGGCATCGCAGCTATGCACTGCTCTGCTAACACAGACATGAATGGCGAAAACACAGCTATCTTCTTCGGACTTTCCGGAACAGGTAAAACAACTCTTTCCACAGACCCGAAACGTCTCCTGATCGGTGATGACGAGCACGGCTGGGATGACAACGGTGTATTCAACTTTGAAGGCGGATGCTATGCTAAGGTTATCAACCTTGACAAAGACTCTGAGCCGGACATCTACAATGCAATCAAACGTAACGCTCTTCTTGAGAACGTAACAGTTGATGCAAACGGAAAGATTGACTTCAACGATAAGAGCGTAACAGAGAACACTCGTGTTTCCTATCCGATCGACCACATCGAAAAAATCGTTCGCCCGATCTCTTCTGCACCGGCAGCTAAGAACGTAATCTTCCTGTCCGCAGATGCATTCGGCGTACTTCCTCCAGTATCTATCCTGACAGAAGCTCAGACACAGTACTACTTCCTGTCCGGATTCACAGCAAAACTTGCTGGTACAGAGCGTGGAATCACAGAGCCTACACCTACATTCTCAGCTTGCTTCGGCCAGGCATTCCTGGAACTGCACCCAACAAAATATGCAGAAGAGCTTGTTAAGAAAATGGAACAGAGCGGAGCAAAAGCTTACCTCGTTAACACAGGATGGAATGGAACAGGCAAACGTATCTCCATTAAAGACACTCGTGGTATCATCGATGCTATCCTCAACGGAGATATCAACAACGCTCCTACCAAGACAATTCCATACTTCAACTTTGAAGTTCCTACAGAACTTACAGGCGTTGATACAGGAATCCTTGACCCACGTGACACATACGCAGATGCTGCTCAGTGGGAAGAAAAAGCAAAAGATCTTGCTGCAAGATTCATCAAGAACTTCGCTAAATATGAAGGAAATGAAGCTGGTAAAGCACTTGTTGCTGCTGGTCCTCAGTTATAATTTCATATTTGAACCAAAGAGGGGCTGCCGTACATACGGACAGCCCCATTATTTTTTACCGGGCATGTTCTGTTTCATGCAGCATTCCGGCGATAAAAAAATAACTACGAAACGAGATGATAACCTATGAGTTGGTACAATGAAGCAATTTTTTATCACATCTATCCACTTGGACTTTGCGGTGCACCGAAACAGAATGAGTACACCACTCCTGTCCACCGTCTGAACACTCTCCTCCCATGGATCAACCACATCAAAGAGATCGGATGCACCGCCCTGTACATCGGACCTCTCTTCGAAAGTGTCGGACATGGTTATGAAACCACCGATTATAAGAAGCTTGACTCCCGTCTTGGAACAAACGAAGACCTGACCGCTTTTGTCAAAGCATGTCACGAAAAAGGCATCAAAGTAATCTTCGACGGTGTATTCAACCACACAGGACGTGATTTCTTTGCATTCAAGGATATCCAGAAGAACCGCGAACATTCTCAGTACCTTAACTGGTACTGCAATGTCAATTTCTGGGGAAACAATGAATACAATGACGGATTTTCCTATGACAACTGGGGCGGATACAATCTGCTTGTCAAGCTGAACCAGCGAAATCCGGAAGTCCAGAATTATATCTGTGATGTGATCCGCTACTGGGTTTCTGAGTTTGATGTCGATGGAATCCGTCTGGATGCCGCTGATGTCCTGGATTTTGATTTCATGCGTGCACTCCGCCGTACTGCCGAGGAAGTCAAACCTGATTTCTGGCTGATGGGTGAAGTTATCCATGGCGATTACAGCCGCTGGGTAAATGGCGAGACACTGCACAGTGTCACAAACTATGCTCTGCACAAAGCTCTTTACAGTGGACACAATGACCATAACTATTTCGAGATCGCACATACAGTGAAATATCTCCAGAACATGGGAAATCTTGATCTGTACAACTTTGTTGACAATCACGATGTAGAACGAATCTACACCAAACTGTCCAATAAAGCGCATTTTAATCCGGTTCATGTACTTCTTTATACTCTTCCGGGAGTTCCAAGTATCTATTATGGTTCTGAGTTTGGAATTGAAGGACGCAAGGAACGTTCCTCTGATGACAGCCTGAGACCTGCCCTGGTTCTTGCAGACTACGCAGATGCGAAAGAAACAAATCCATGTACAGCTCTGGTTGCCGCTCTTGGAAAGATCAGACAGAATACCCCGGCTCTGAGCTACGGAAGTTATGCAGAACTGCAGCTTACTAACCGCCAGTTTGCTTTTGCCCGTGATCTGGACGGTGTGCGCGTGGTCGTAACTGTCAACAATGATGACAACGATGCTTGGATGAACCTCCCTGCCGGAAATGCATCTGAATATGTCGGCACTCTGACCGGTCAGAAAGTTTCTGTCGAGGGCGAACGCATCAATGTATGTGTTCATGCAAACAGCGGTGAGATCTGGGTACCTGCCGGTGATATGCCGGAGTACACGCCTGTCAAGGTAGAGGTGAAGGAAAAAGCTGTTAAAGAATCTGTCAAAGAAGAGACTCCTGCTGCCGAAGAGACTGCTGTTGCTGAAGAGACTACTGTTGCTGAAGAGACTACAGTTGCTGAAAAAACATCTGCCACAAAGACAGAGGAAAAAGAAACTGCTTCCGAAAGTACAGATGTAAATACTATCAGCACTGCCACAAAGGAAACTGCCGCTACAGAAGAAAAAGTTACCGAGGCATCAGAAAAATCCACAGCAAAAGAGCCTGTCAAGGTTGACCCGAACAAGGCTCCGGAAGACATGACCGTCGAAGAACTCCAGGCTGCCATCCTTGCAAAGATGGCTAGCAACGGACCTGTCACCGATCAGATGAAAAAGACTGTCGATGACAACATCTGGCATGATTCTCTTGTAAACTGGCTCAAGAGTTTCCGATAAAATCAAAGAAACATATCTGCAATATCAATTTACGCAGATAATATACAGACAGGGAGCATTTCCACTATGGATCTGCTCCCTGTCTGTATTCTATACTATTTTGTTTATATACTGATCTTTGCGCCTTACTCAAATAATTTCTTCACCATCTCTGCATCAAATGTTACAGAGGATACCTTATTTACCTCGATCTGATACAGCGCATTTGCTGCGATATGCTCTGCCGCCTGCTCCAAATCACGGATTCCTGTAGTATCCGCAAACTGCTCGATCACTGCATCCAGTCCATCCGGTGCGATCACGCACTCTTCTTCTCTTAAGTTCATTCTCTTGAGAACTTTTGGAAGGGCAAATTTGGAGAAGATGACTTTCTTCTCTTCTGCTGTATAATCCGGAAGTTCAATGACCGCAAAACGGGACATTAACGGTGCACTGATCTGTGCTTTGTCATTTGCTGTTGCGATCGGATATACACCGACGGTCGGAACCATACATTCCATGTAGTTGTCTGTGAATCCCAGGTTATCGAGAAGTGTCAGAAGCACGTCTGCCGGATTTCCGTTTCCTTTACCGTTGGTTGCTTTATCCAGCTCATTGATGATAAATACAAGATTGGATTCTCCTGCCATGGAAAATGCCTCCATGATGATTCCCGGTTTGGCATTGGCATAAACACGGGAACTTCCTGTAAGCTGCTCAGGATCGTTGATGGAACTCATATCAAGAGTTGTCCACGGAAGTTTCAGGATACGTGCTACGGCATATGCGATCTGGGATTTACCTGTTCCTGCCGGTCCTACAAGCAGAAGTCCATACGCCGGAAGTGTATGGGTACGGTTAATCTGAATGATCGTCTCGATGATTCTCTGTTTTACTTTCTCCATTCCGTAAAGTTCTTCGTCAAGAATACGGCGTGCCTCTACCGGGTCGATGGATTCAAAGTAATTATTCTTCCACTGGATGTTCATCATAATGGACAGTGCTCTCTGTGCATGTCTTCTTTCTTCCTGAGAGACCTCATGGGAACGTGCTACGGCAAGGTTTCGTCTTGCCCAGAGGCGGATGTTATCCGGCATGGTCCTTCCCGCACAGGTCATAAAGTCTGTGATGCTCTGGATACTGGTGAGCTTCATGTTGTCGCCCTCTTCATTCTCGTCCTCGTTCTCTGGAAGTTCTGTCGGTGCATTGCTTGCGAGCAGACGCTCGATCATAAACTGAAGAAATCCATCCTCTGCAGAAAGCTTGGTGCCGCCTCCGAATGCGGTCTCTCGGATCTTGTAGACTGCATAGCCTTCTCCAGTATTCTGTCCTGATAATCGTACACTGATATGGTTTTCACCAAGCCATTTGACAAGGCTTACGAAACGTGCATCGATCTTGAGGATATCTGCCGGGAATACGCCATCCTCTTCTTTGAATTCAAAAGAAGATTTCTGGTTTGGATTAGAGAAGACGCCACAGGAATGATGATTCCACTGGCGGCTTGTGTTGTCCAGGACCAGGATCGGTTTCTCCGGAGATGGTTTTGTTTCATTGGAGTGGAATGTGGTGTAGGTGCATTCCGGATCTTTCTTTTCGGTTGTTGCATTGCTGAAATCAAATACAGGCATAACGGCTTCTCCTTTATCTTAATTATTTTGTAGTTTTGTATCAGTCGAGTTTCAGTCCTGCCAGCGCCTGTGCAAAAGCGTTGTTTACCGGCTCGTTGGCTTCTTTCTGCTGCTGTTTCAGGTATCGCTGGACATCACGTTTCTTGACTCCTGCCCCTTCTTTCTCTCGTCTTGCCTGGAAAGAAGACAGTTTTTCTTTGTAACCGCAGGCACATACGAAGGTTTCTTCTTTGCCTTTGACCAGCATTTCCATACGCTTGTGGCATTTCGGACAGCGGGCATTTGTTGTTCGTGAGATCGTCTCACGGTAGCCGCACTCTCTGTCCTGGCAGACCAGCATCTTGCTGTTCTTTCCGTTGACTGCCAGAAGACGCTTGCCACAGGTCGGGCAGATCTTGTTCGTCAGGTTATCGTGCCGGAATGTTCCCTGTCCCGTTTTTATCTCACTGACGATCTCATTTGTATAGCCGCGGATATCACTCAGAAAGGTGTCCTGTCTAAGTTTTCCTTTCGCAATGTCAGAAAGTTTCTTTTCCCAGTCTGCTGTCAGTTCCGGTTTCTTTAAGTCCTCCGGAACCAGTTCCAGAAGCTGTTTTGCTTTGGAAGTCAGATAGATCTCGTTGCCTTTCTTTTCCATCATAAAGCTGTGGAAAAGTTTCTCTATAATGTCTGCCCTGGTTGCTACGGTTCCAAGTCCTCCCGTTTCTCCCAGAGTCTTTGCAGCCTGTTTGTCCTTCGTGGAAAGGTATTTGACTGGATTTTCCATCGCTGCAAGCAGTGTTGCCTCTGTGAAACGTGCCGGGGCTTTGGTCTTGCCGGAATTCAGGTGTACCTGTGTGATACGAAGTTTCTGTCCCTTTTCAAAGACAGGAAGTTTCTGGTCTTTGAGTTTTTCTTCTTCTGTGTCGTCCTCTTCCTGGAATCCACCCTCGTAGACTTCTTTCCAGCCGGCACTTAAGACTGTCTTTCCGTTGGCAGCAAAGGTATAACCGCCTGCTGTCCCCTCCATTGAAGTCTGCTCGTATTCAAATGGCGGATACAGAACACTTAAGAAGCGTTTTACCACCATATCATAGATCTTGCGCTCTTCGTTTGTCATATAGTCAAGCTGCACGAACTGCTCTGTCGGAATGATCGCATGGTGGTCACTGACCCGTTTATCGTCCACAAAACTTCCATTTGTGCGGATCGGTTTGTTCAGAAGTGCTCCTGCCAGTTTACGATACGGACCTGTACCGCAGGCCTTGAGTCTTTCTTTGAGTGTCGGGACTACATCCTTGCCGATATAACGTGAATCTGTTCTCGGATAGGTCAGGACTTTGTGATTTTCATAAAGGCGCTGCATAATATTCAGGGTTTCCTTGGCAGAAAATCCGTATTTCTGATTTGCCTCTCTCTGGAGAGTTGTCAGATCATAGAGCCCCGGTGCCATTGTCTTCTTTGGTTTCTTTGTGATAGCAGTGATCTCGATCTGTCCATTCTGGACGCTCTGTGTGATCTCCTCTGCACGTTCTTTCTGGAAAGTACGGAAGCTTCCGCTCTTTGGATCTTTCCAGGTCCACTGTACTTCTCCTGCCTGTAAAGATATTCCATAGTAATCCTTCGGTTTGAAGTTTCGTATTTCTTCTTCGCGCATTGCTATGATCGCAAGGGTAGGGGTCTGCACACGACCGCAGGAAAGCTGCGCATTGTATTTGCAGGTCAGGGCTCGTGTTCCGTTTATTCCTACCAGCCAGTCTGCCTCTGCTCTCGCCACAGCCGCTCTGTACAGGTTATTGTACTCTCTTCCATCTTTAAGATTCTGGAATCCGTCTTTGATCGCTTTGTCTGTCACGGATGAGATCCATAATCGCCTGATTGGCTTATGGCATCCGGATTTGTCCAGGATCCATCTTGCTACGAGTTCGCCCTCTCTTCCGGCATCTGTGGCGATGATGATGTCTCCGATGTCCTTACGGAAAAGCTGCGTCTTGACCGCCTGATATTGTTTCGATGTCTGGCGGATCACGACCAGCTTCATCTTATCCGGCATCATAGGGAGCGTCTGCATATCCCATTTCATGTACTTCTTATCATATTCTTCAGGATCTGCCAGAGTTACCAGGTGTCCCAGTGCCCAGGTCACAGCATAGTCCTTTCCTTCCAGGACTCCGTTCCCTTTCTGATTACAATGGAAAACCCTTGCAATGTCTCTTGCCACGGAAGGCTTCTCCGCAATTACCAATGATTTCATTTATTCTAAATCCTCTCAGAAGTTTTCTCTGAAAATGAGTATATCATAGAATTGCATTTTGACCAACAAAAAAGGAAGATTTTCATCTTCCTATCTTGTAACCGACGCCCCGTACTGTTTCGATCAGATCTCCGGCACTGCCAAGTTTCTGCCGCAGCGTACGGATATGTACATCCACTGTTCTGCTTTCTCCATCAAATTCATAACCCCAGATCTGGTTCAGAAGCTGTGTTCTGGAAAGGACCATTCCGCTGTTCTTAAGCAGCAGGCACAGCATCTCATATTCCTTAAGTGTCAGGGTAACCGGCTCCTGGTCAACAGTCACTACATGGCGGACCGGGCATACATAAAGGTTCTCAAGCCGGTATTCTTCTGCGCCTTTGTCCTCTGCTCTTCGAAGTGCTGCCTTGATCCTGGAGATGAGTTCCATCATCCGGAACGGCTTCGGAATATAGTCATCTGCACCGCTGTCCAGTCCCATCACGACATCATATTCGCTTCCCTTTGCTGTCAGCATGATGATCGGAAGTTTCCTGGTGTCCGGTCTTGTCCTGAGTTTCTTAAGAATGGAGATTCCGTCCTCCTCCGGAAGCATCACATCCAGAAGGATCAAGGACGGAACCTGTTTCTCCAGTTCCTTCCAGAAAAGGGATGGGCGTTCGAATCCTTTTGCATCCAATCCCTGACTTTTTAGTGTATATACCACAAGCTCGCGGATACTTTCATCATCTTCTACCAAGTAGATCATTTATTTTTACCTCTCTCATTTTTCAATTTAAGCCAAGTATACGCACGCTTCGTAAAATCTTTAGTCTTTTGACTGTTAAATCTTTGTAAAGGCAAGTCCTGATTGTAAATTACAGAAAACAATGTTATCATAAAAAAAGAATCGTTTTGGAGGATATTATGTATTATTTTATCGTAAATCCTAATTCCCGCTCAGGGAAAGGTGCTCTTATATGGAAGGAACTTCGCAGGACTCTTCGACAGAAACATATTTCTTACAAGGCTGTCTTTACCGGATACCGCGGTCATGCGGTCAAACTGGCGGCTTCCGTCACAGCAAAAGCATCACCGGAACATCCTGTTTATCTGATCGCAGTCGGCGGTGACGGTACGATCCAGGAGGTTCTTTCCGGTGTTAAGGATCTGTCCTGTATTTATTTTGGTTATATCCCGACAGGATCCGGGAATGATTTCTGCCGCAGCATGCAGCTCCCACAGGACCCGCACGAGGCACTGGACTGCATCCTCAAAAGAAAACACATCGCATCCATGGATGTCCCGGTCATCTCCATCAAGGGACGCAAAAGTCATTTCGCGATCAGCTGCGGTATCGGGTTTGACGCTGCAGTATGCCACGAAGTAAGCGTCACCCCTATGAAAAAAATACTTAACCGTGTGGGCCTGGGGAAACTTGTTTATCTCTTTGTCGCGCTGAAACAGCTTCTGTTCCTGAAGCCTGTTCCTGTGACACTCCGGATGGATGAAGAACGTATCTACCCATTCCACAAGGTATATTTCGCGGCAGTGATGAACCAGAAATACGAGGGCGGCGGCTTCAAATTCTGCCCTGATGCCAGCCCTTCTGACGGATATCTTGATGTGATCGTTGTCGACGGACTGAGCAAGCTTAAGGTTCTCTTCTGTCTTCCGACTGCATTCTGGGGCAAGCATACACAGTTCACCGGAATCCATATCTTCCGCTGCAAAAAGGTCGAAGTATTCAGTACTGTCCCACTTGCGGTACATAAAGACGGAGAATCCGCCGGCATTCAGGAGACTTTTTCCGTTTCTATCGAGAAAGAACCGGTGAAGATCATTCTTCCGTAAACAGAAACTATTAAAGGCTTTCGACAGGAATTATCGTATCCCTGCTGAAAGCCTTTCGTTTCTTATATTATTTCTTTAGTTGAATCCATAGAATTTCTGGCATACTTTATAAGCTGCCACGAACATCTTTCTGCCGGCTCTGCCTGGAAGATTTGCTGCACGTCCGAGGACACTGTAGCGAAGTTTATGGTACAGCCAGCGGTCCAGCTCACGGATGTATTCCATGAGTTCTTTTTTCTTATCGAGTGCTTCCTGTGTGCCGGCGCGTACCAGCATGATGGAAGAAACTGTTGTGATGATATCCAGGTAACTGAGCATATATTTCTTCAGGTGCTTGTTACTGAACTGACATCTGTGGAAAGCATCTGCCATCAGTTTGTTGACTCTGATCTGCTGGTCGATCCTCTTGATCATAACCCTCTCATTTACAGACTGATCATCACGGCCAATGAAGTAACGATAAAAATTCACATCCAGATAATACATGTTCTGAACATATGGAAGCGGCTCAAATGCAAACAGGTTGTCTACATAAAACGTATGCTTCGGAAGCTCCAGACCACATTCGTGGAGCAGTTCAGTACGGTAGATCATGGAATGCATGAGGAGATATTTTCCCTTAGGCATACGCACCTTGTCCCACTCAAAGATTTCGTTTACCGGGAGACAGTGTCTGTACTGCATGACCTTTTTCCTTGCTACGCCCTGTTTCTCATATACGAAATTGCTGATCAGAAGATCAACAGTCTTTGGTCCGCGGATAAGTTCTTCCAGAGTCTTGAGGATCTGCTCATACGCTTCTGCATTTACCCAGTCGTCGCTGTCCACGACTTTAAAATAAAGTCCGCTTGCATTTCTGATTCCTGCGTTGACTGCTTCGCCGTGACCGCCGTTTTCCTGGTGGATTGCCTTGACGATCGTCGGATATTTCTTTGCATAAGCATCTGCAATCTCTGCTGTGCGGTCGGATGATCCGTCATTTACGACAAGGATCTCCACATCTTCGCCTCCTACAAGAAGGGAATCAATGCACTTCTCCATATATGCTTCTGAATTATAACATGGAATTGCAATACTTAAAATTTTCATCGGTATTATTCCTCCTGTGTGTGTTATTCCCTGATATATTTTGTGTACGCGCTGAATGCTGATGGGATCGCATATTGATCGTCGGACTGCCTTTTACCGACAAAAAGCAGATCATTCTGACGTATTTCTTCCAGTGAGGAAACACGGACCCTGTAGGCAGTCATCCTCCATTCAATATGTGAAAAAATATGCTTTGCTTCCGGAAGTGCTTCTATACGAAGCGGTTCCAGATCCATGGCTTTGACGCTCTCCAGTACTTCCTCTTCAGAGAGATGTCCCTTAAGATTCGGAAGCTCATATAATCCCGCAAGAAGTCCTCTCGATGGACGCCTGCGGATTGCTGTCTTTTCTCCATCCTGGATCACAAGAACGGTCCGATCTTCCAGCTTCCTGTCTTTCTTCTGTGCTTTGACGGGAAATCTGTCGATCGTTCCATGAGCTCTTGCCCCGCAGCAAAAAGCCACCGGACAGACATCGCATTTGGGTTCGCCATTTGGCACACAGACAACTGCGCCGAGTTCCATCAGTGCCTGATTGAAATCTCCGGGGTACTCCCCTGGCATGATCTCCTGAAGCTTATTTTCTATCCGTTTCTTTACAGACTGCTTCATGATATCACCATCATCCTCTATAATCCTGGTGATCACGCGAAGTACATTTCCATCTACTGCCGGAACCGGTATATCATAAGCGATCGATGCAATTGCTCCTGCTGTATAGCTTCCAATTCCCTTAAGGGAAAGAAGTTTCTCGTAAGATGCCGGAAGCACACCATCATATTCCTCCACAACCGTCTGTGCCGCAATCTGCATATTCCGGACGCGGTTGTAATACCCAAGTCCCTCCCACAGTTTGAGAAGCTTCTCCTCCGGGCACTCTGCAAGTGCCGCCGGATCCGGAAGTTCTTCTGTGAACCTGCGAAAATATGGCTTCACTGCCTCCACTCTCGTCTGCTGCAGCATGATCTCCGATACCCAGGTATAATAGGCATTGTGCCGGTCTCTCCATGGAAGGCTGCGCTTATTCTGCCTGTACCACTCTGTCAGTGGCTTTACAATGTCATTCAGCATTCTTCTAGTCCTGTCTTGTTTTTTTGTCTTATTATTATCAGTATCAGTAAACAGTACCCTCAGTATACCATAAATCCCGCTAAAAGACAGTTGATTTTTTTTATTTTACCATATAGAATATGAATTAAGGCAATTTTACCGGTATGATAAATCTCATTTTTTCCTGAAAGGACTATATTATGGACAGTATTATTTTTGATGTAGATGGAACTTTGTGGAATTCCACCGGAATCGTGGCGAAAGCCTGGGAAAACTATCTCCGCAATGTTGAACAGATCGAACTTCCTCTGACGGCTGAGATCATTGCTTCTATGTTCGGACAGCCGCTTCCGGATATTGCAAAGCAGATTTTTCCAGATGCCTCCAGAGAAGAACAGCTCCGTCTGATCGACCGATGCTGTAACGCAGAGCATGAAGCACTTCTTAAGGAATGCGCCCCTCTGTACGAAGATCTGGAGAAAGCCCTCCAGCTTTTAGCTGAGAAATACCCGCTGTATATCGTGAGCAACTGTGAGGCCGGCTATATTGAAGTATTTCTTGAAGCCACCGGCTTCGGCAAATATTTCAAAGGTCATCTGTGCAATGGTGATAACAATCTCGATAAGGGTTCCAACATCTCCCTCATCGCCAGAACTTATGATATGAAATCCCCGGTTTATGTCGGTGACACCATGGGAGATTTCCTTTCCTGCCGCAAGGCTGGCGTTCCGTTTGTCTTTGCTTCCTATGGATTCGGAGATGTACCGGAACCGGATGAGATCATCCGTAAGCCAATGGATCTCGTCGATCTTTTTTGTTAAAAAATATCCTGAAAAGTAACAGGAGCGTGGAAACTTCGAAATCGTTTCCACGCTCCTGTTTTGATTATTTTTATTTCTTTTTGCATTTGTATTTGAGGTAAAGTCCAAGTCCTACCATAACGAGCAGTAACAGAATCACATAAATGATTTCTGATGCTATTCCCTCTGTATAGGAGTCAATTCCTGTCAGAATACCGATCAAAATCAGTGCCACGCCGGAACCCTTGGTCATCTTGGCTTCATCGTATTTCGCTTTGCGGAGTTCTGCATTTCCTCCTTTGAGTAAAAAATCTCCGTGTCCTGTCAGAAGCAGGATTCCTGCGATCAGTGCTGCTGCCGTAAGCAAAAAATCAAATGATTTTCCCATTATTTTCTCTCCTGTAATTCTTTAGTAAAAGCATACGATCGGAACGTCATACTGAATCAGATCATACAGTACCTCTGCATTTTCCGGTGGAAGATTTATGCATCCATGAGATCCACTTGTCAGATAAATGTCACCGCCAAATTCGTCTCTCCAGTCTGCATCATGGAAACCAATACCTCCGTCAAACGGCATCCAGTATTGTACCGGCTGTTCATAATAATTTGCAGTTCCCTTCTGTCCGCCTCTCAGTACATCCGGACTCTTCTTATAATATAAGGTGAAGATACCGGCATGTGTCTGACGGTCAGCATAACTCATATTACCGGACACAAAATCTGATTCAAAAATATTCACACCGTCCTGATAATAGTACATATGCTGTTCACTGAGATCCACTTCAATATAAGTATTACCCAGGTCATTCACACCATAAGCATTCGCTGTCTGAGAATAAACAGGTTCCCGCGTTGTCTGTGTTCCTGACTGAATCTCCTGACTCAGCTGAGCAGTTTCTGCCGCCTGATCGATCTTCCATCCATAGACGGAACTGGATACATACACTGTTCTTCCGCTTGTTGCCTGAAACTCTCTCTCTGTACCAACAGTATCATAAGTTGCTGCAAGCTGTGCAACATAATCTGCCACGTGCTGCTGGAAAGAATTGTCATCCCATACCAGCTGACCTTTCTCATCAAACTGCAGCCAGTCCTTAATCGTATTACCATCCAGTGTCGTACTCTGGTCACCAAATGTATAAGTAATGCTTGCCTTCGTATAGTTGTTGCATGCTTCCAGTGCTGACTGAAGTGCCGGATCATCCTGGGTCACTTCTGCGGATACGTAAGCATCCTGGTTATCACTGAAATCTATACTTGCTTCATTAGCTTCCACTGCCGCATCAAGAAGTTTGTATGCTTCTTTGATGTTCAGTTTGCTTCCCTCTGTTTCCGGTACGATCACAAACTGATTATCCCGAAATGCCACATAGGCATTCTCCGGTTCTACCTGATTCTCGGCCTGTGCACAATTCAGAGATTTGAGCTGTTCCTGAAGAAGTGTCTTATTATAGCCGACATTCTCGGATACGGTGTAGCTTTTCTGTTCGTAGAGACCCCTGATCCATTCATATGGTTTCTGTTTCTTAAGAAGCTGAAGGATTTCGCCAGTAGACATATACTGGTAATCAATGTCCTCGCCTCTGATCGTCTGCGCAGCTATATTTCTGGAAGAAACTTCAATGGAGTATTCACTGAGTTTTTCTGCCATAAGCTGCTCTACTTCATATGCTGTCTTCTGCGAACAGTCAACTCCATTGATCCAGGTTCCCTCAAAGAAACGATCTGTAAAATAATAACTGATTCCGCCGTAGGCACATCCACCCAGAACTATTATCATCAGCATCACCAGACCAAAGATTTTCAGGCCTTTGTGAGTTTTCTTCTTGGCTCTGGTTCCTGGTGGAACATCTGAATTCTGATCCAGCTCATCCATTGGAACATAAATTACCGGACCGGGACGTGCTGACTTGTGTCTGCTTCGAACTGCCGGAACTTCTTCCTCTTGTTCCGGTTCTTCTTCCATCACTTCTTCTGATTCCTCTTCATCTGCTTCTTCCGAAGAATCAGTCCATACTTTTGTCTTCTCGTAGTCGTCCTCAGTTTCCCTTATCTCACGATTTTCCTCGTCCGGAGCTTCATTATCTGGTTCTTCATCTTCCGGATCCTCGTAATCAACCTGTATATCGTCAAACTCATCCTCGTCATCATCCAGAATTTTATCCAATGTCGCATTGATTCTGTCTTCGATATCTGTAGTCTCATCTGGTCTGCCTACATCATCCTCCGGCAAAGTTCCCTTATTTTCTTCGTTGTTCATTCTATACTCCCCTGCAATCAGCAAAATGGATGAATTCCTCATTGCTGCCATTTTTCTGTAACGCTTCTATTATAACATACTTCTGCCTTTTTGCACCTTAAATTGCATCTTTTTTTATGAAATGCCAAATTTCTGCACAGGTGTTATATTATGTCATTTCTCAGTATAACAAAAAATCTTTTATTTATTGTATCCTTGCTTATACTTTCTATTCCCGCAAAAAACGCGGGATACATTTCTGCATCCCGCGCTTTGGTTAAATTACTTTGTAACTTTTACCGTAGTTTTGTATACTGCTTTTCCGGATTTTACCGTGATCACGGCACTTCCTGTTTTTATTCCTTTTACTCTCCCATTTGCATCTACTGTCGCGATTTTCTTATTGGAACTTGTATAGGTTATTTTTTCCTGGCTGGTAAACGGATAACGAGCAGGTTTTAACGTAATGGTTTTTCCCCGTTTTACGCTAAGACTTCTGGCAATGCCGGTAATCTTCTTTGTTGTTACCTGGTTGCTCTGGACGGTAACTGTTATAGTTCTGCTTGCACCGCCGGCGGTTTTGACCAGTACTTTTACAGCTACTGCCTTTTTGCTTGTGCTTCTCTGAGCTGTCAGCCGGATATTACCGTTTTTGAGTTTTACAGCTTTTAAAACAGAACTTTTTGCTGAACTTACCAGTTTCACGTAATCTCCGTTTTTGAGACCGGATGATTTTATGGTTACTGTTTTTCCTCTCTGAAGCGGGAATGCATATGCTGAAAGATTCAATGCAGCTTTTAATTTCGCTGTTTTTCTGGTTTCTTTCTTTTTGCAGACACTGCAGGTTCTCGTTTCCTGTCCCTGTGCAAATACGGTTGCTTTCTTGGTTACAGTGTATTTGCCCCATTTATGCTTGCCTGTCGCCGGAATATCTGAAAGAGTTTTCTTTGCCTGGCATGCGGTACATTCCTGATGGCGTTTTCCTGCTTTGCCGCAGGTTGCATTGCTGTCTGTCACAGTTTCCCAGATATGACTGCATTCTGCATCTTTGTCATATACTGTAGGGAAATAGCAGTTTTCTTCGGCAATTTTTTCCCACACTTCATTTCCATATCTGTCAATGTGCCGTTCTTCGGCAATCAGGTGGAGATCACTCTGTCCCTGAGCTATACGACGCAGTGTCGGAATTGCTTCTTCATTCACTGCCTCCCATACTGTTTCGTCGTATTCCAGACGAATTCTGACATTCTCGTCATCCTGTATTTCTTCCCATTCCTGCGTTTCATCGTTGTACTTGAAAATACCAGGATGATGTTCATTTAAATCAATTGTTTCTCCAACGTTTGGATTCGTATCAATGATCTCTTTCAGTCGGATCTGTGCTGAATACTCCTTCACTGCCTGAGCATAAATCTGTGTTTCTGCACTCCACAGCGGATTATCTTCCTCATCTCTTTCTTTTGAAACTACTCTTAATCCAACAAAGATCTCCTGATCCTGAACATCTTTGGCTTTGATCGTCAGTGTATTGCCTTCGATATTTACATATCCAACAGCATTTTCGTCATAGGAATCCTCTATTAATTCAAATTCATACTCTGAACTGTCAACTTTTTCGCCATCCAAATGTTTCGCATCTCTGCGATATACGGAAAGGTCATACCGTTTTTCCTCATTTGCAAGAATAGAATCACTGTTGTTTTCCGGTATACAGTTGCACCAGTAAAAGACATCTGTTACAGAAATATTGAAAAATCCTTTTTGCTGGTTTCCATGGATATCTGTATAAGTAACTTCGATTTTTGTCTCTCCCGGTTTTTCTGCTTTCATGCGCCATCCGTTTTTGAGGTAGGCAATGCTATAAATTTGTTTATTTAAGGTTTTGACTTTTGTTATCTTTGCCTGAAGCAGTTCTCCATATGGATGCTCCGGATTTTCGACGTAGCAGTTCAGGTTCTGATTCAGCCATACGTTTTCGCCAGGAACAGTTTCCAGTGTTGCTCCAAAATTAATATAATATTCTTCAACATTTTCTTTGCCGTAAAGACCAGACTGGCATGTAAATACTTCTGTTCCGTTTATTTTTATGTGCGCCCGTACTTCAAACCAGTATTCGCTTCTGTCATTCTCCTCCAGCCATTTATCAGCTTTGCAGAGTTTTGTTCCATTAATTACAAGTACGCTGTCGTCACCTTTTTTCTCGGACCAGAACTTCTGACTGGTCGGTACCAGAGTGAACTGGTCGTTTTCATTTTCATCCACGTCTGTCCGGTATCCAACTTCCCATTCGACGGAGACATTCTTTTTGTCTTTGAGGCTTTCTGTATTTAACTGAAGTTCACCGGTTTCGCCATCAAAGAAATAGGTAGAATCCTCACCCTGTCTCATATTCTCAAACCAAACAGAATAGTCCAGTCCGTCAAACCAGTATTCACGGCGGCCGATTTCATTTCCATCTCCGTCTCTGGCAATTACAATTACCCGTGTACCATCTGTTGTATTTCTTCTCAGAATCGGGAACTGATCTTCGGAAGCTTCGTTTGTCCACTGGTTTGTGTCATATTCGAAATCAAAAGTCACATCGTCTCTAACATAAGGTTCTTCATTTTCTTTGATGTGTTCTACTTTGATTCCACACTGAGTCAGATCCAGCGTTTCATTTACATTAATATTCTCTATACTTTCAGGATAAAGTACATCATACTCTTCGCAGACTTCGATATGCGGGTTATTGTATGCTACATCTTCCCAGGTTTCATTTTCTGAAGGAATCATCGCTTTCAGGAGAATATCGGTTCCCCATGTTTCTTCTCCTGATTTAATCGTAAGTTCATGTCCGTTGATCTCCACGCTTTTCAGCAGGTTTGTCTCATACGCATATCCGTTCTCGTCTGGTGCAAATTCCAGTTTCCAGTCCTTAACTTCCTCTGAACCCTGGTCTTCGTCACTGTGTCTCCAGTCATGCGTCAGAACAAAGGAAAGTTTCATCTCGCTGTTTTTCAGCATGCAGCTGCCATCTGTCGGCCACTGTGGTTCCAGAATAAATCTGTCACTGTTCACATAAAGATTAAAACTATGCTGCTGTTCTTCACCGGAAAGATTATCATACGTGAGTGTTACTACCGCTGTTCCGAATCTCTTTGCCTGAATGTTCCATCCGTTTTCATCCTGATACTCAACTTCGCAGACTGGTGTTTCATCCTCTTCGTCCTCAGCATTGGAAACAGTCACATCTGCTACAGCAAAATCGAAATTTCTTCCATCAGGATTTTCCTGATTCTGTACCCATCCATCATAATTTCTGTTTATCCAGTAATCATCGTCCATCAGGATCACTTCATCTTCTGGCAAGTAATAATCCTCACGTGTCTCTCTCGGATTAATACCCGCCTGAGTCATATATACGTTTTCCTCTCCGACTTTTACAGATGCACGTACTTCAAACCAGAAATTATTTCCTACATTTTCATCAAGCCACCTGTTTGCATTCCAGAGTTTTTGTCCATTGATCTCAAGTATACTGTTATCTTCCGTTTCTGACCAGAAAATCATCTCTTCCGGTAATTCCATATCTGAGGTAAACTTATCGTCCCCGCCATTCTGGTCATCTGTTCTATAGCCTACTTCCCATGAAATGTAGGTGTCTCTGTCATTCAGGTTCTCCGTGTTTAATTTGAGTTCACCATTTTCATCGCTGAAGAAATAGGTGGAATAGTCCCCCTCTCTCAGATTTTCAAACCAGATCGAATAATCAAGATCATCAAACCAGTATTCGCGGCGGCCAATTTCATTGCCATCTCCATCTCTGGCAATCACATTTACCCAGGTACCATCTGCTGTTTTTCTTCTCAGAATCGGAAGCTGTCCGTCTGCCGCTTCATCTGTCCACTGATTTTTGTCGTATTCAAAACCATATGTTACATCGTCTCTGATATAAGACTCTTGATTTTCTTTGATGCGTTCTACTTTCAGATCACAGGTATTAAAATCCAGAACATCTCCTGCTTGAATATTCTCTATGCTTTCTGGATAGAGTACATCATACTCTTCGCAGACTTGAACAGGGATATTGACATAACTGTATGTCGGTTCTTCTGACTCATCCTCTGACGGATGCAGTGCTCTGAGGGCAATACCAGTTCCCCATGTATTGTCTTTTGATCTGATCGTAATCGTATGTTCTTCTCCATGAACCTCAACATCCAGAAGATTTGTGTCATATGCGTATCCACCCTCATCCGGATCAAGCTCCAGAGTCCATCCAGTCATATCTTCCGATCCCTGGTCTTCATCGCTGTTTTTCCAGTCGTGATGCAGGACGAACGAAATTGTCATCTCACTGTTTTTCAGCATATTATTGCCGGATGCCGGCCACTGTGGTTCCAGAGTAAATTTATGTCCGTCTACATAAATTCTGAAACTGTGCTGCTGTTCTTCGCCGGAAATATCCTTATAAGTAAGTGTTACTATTGCCGTTCCGAATCTCTTTGCCCGAATATTCCAGCCATCTTCATCCGCCAGCTCAATTTCGCAGACTGGTGTTTCATCCTCTTCTTCGGGTGCATTTACAACAGATACATCTGTTAATTCCAGTGCAATATCACCGCCGTTCAGATACTCCTCATTTTCTACATAACAGCTGTAGTTGTATCGACCTACCCAGTAATTCCAGTCTGTCAGAAGCACCTCATCATCTGGAAGGTGATAATCTTCTACATGCTCTCTCGAATAAAGCCCTGCCTGTTCCTGATATACCGGTTCGTCATTACCTTCTGTATTCACATACGCACGTACTTCAAACCAGTACTCGTCTCCTTTGTTGTCGCTGAGCCATCTGATGGCTTCCTGTAATTTCGCTCCATCAATTTCAAGAACACTGTTGTTCTCCGCATTTTCTGACCAGAAAATCATCTCTTCCGAAAGACCTGTATCTGTGGTAAACTCATCATTTCCAAGTCCGCCCGGATCATTTGTTCTGCTTCCCACCTCCCATGAAATAGAGGCATTTTTTCCATTCAGATTCTCTGTGTTTAATCGAAGTTCCCCGTTTTCATTGTCAAAGAAATACGTAGAGTATTCGTCATCTCTGAGGTTCTCAAACCAGATTTTATATTCTTCCGGATCCTGATTATTTTCTTCTTCACCTGCGGAAAATAATGGTTCCTCCTGAATCTCTTCATCCACTTCTTCTGCCGTGATTTCTGATTCTTCTGTTTCCTCGATCTGTGGTTCTTCCGCTTCTTCCACTACAGGTTCTTCGATCTCCTCTGACTGAAAATCATCCTGAATCTGTATTTCGGCTGTTGCATTCTCATCCTGAGCAGCCTGTTCTTCCGTAGTTTCTTCCTCATGTACTTCCTGTGCATCTGTAAAATCCAGTTCATCTGCCAGTACCGTAAATGAATTGCCACTAAGCGTCACCGTCGTCGCCAGCAGCCATGCCAGCATTCGTTTTCCTTTAGGTCTCATTCGCCTTCCTCCCTTTTTTATGTCGGTATTTCGATATACCGCATTCTTTTTTACATATTTTTAGTATATAGAAAATATTCAGAAAAGGCAACGTTTTTCTTAAATACGTCCAAATTTTGTGAATTTTCTCTAACCCCCTTGTTTTTTGTGCAAAAAAATGCTCCTGCATACCATTTGATATGCGGGAGCGTTTTTAGAAAATTTATTATTTATTTCTCGATCAGAAGGCTTTCTCCTGTCATGTCTGCCGGCTGTTCCATTCCCATTAACTGGATCAGTGTAGGAATGATGTCTGCCAGGCATCCGTTCTCTCTCAGAGTGTATTTCGGATCTGCATTTACAAGGATGAACGGAACCGGATTGGTTGTATGTGCGGTCCATGGCTCGCCTGTCTCATAGTCGATGAGCTGCTCTGCATTTCCATGGTCTGCACAGATGAACATCTGTCCGTCTACTTCCTTGAGGGCTTCTACTGCTCTTCCAACGCATCCGTCAACAGTCTCGATTGCCTTAACTGCTGCTGCCTGAACACCGGTATGTCCTACCATGTCAGGGTTTGCGAAGTTGATGATGATCACATCGTGTTTGTCAGATTTGATCGCATCTACCAGTTTGTCACAAACTTCCGGTGCGCTCATTTCCGGCTGGAGGTCATAAGTAGCAACTTTCGGGGATTTTACAAGGATTCTGTCCTCGCCTTTGTTCGGCTCCTCAACACCACCGTTGAAGAAGAAAGTAACGTGTGCGTATTTCTCTGTCTCAGCGATACGAACCTGTGTCATATCATGAGCTGCAAGATATTCGCCAAATGTATTCTTAAGCTGAACTTTGTGGAATGCAACCAGCTTGTTCTGGATCGTCTCATCATAATCTGTGAAACATACATAGGTAAGATCCAGTTTCTTAGCTCTCTCAAATCCCTTGAAGTCGTCATCGCAGAATGCTCTGGTGATCTCGCGTGCACGGTCAGGACGGAAGTTGAAGAATACTACGGAGTCTTTGTCCTGAATCTTGGCAACCGGCTGTCCGTCCTTCTCAATAACTGTCGGAAGTACGAATTCGTCTGTCTTGTCGTTGTCGTAAGAAGCCTGAACTGCTGCAGCTGCGTCTGTACCCTTGACACCCTCGCCCTCTGTCAGTGCTTTGTATGCAAGTTCTACACGATCCCAGCGGTTATCTCTGTCCATTGCGTAGTAACGTCCGGAAACAACACCGATCTGTCCAACACCGATTTCTTTCATCTTAGCTTCAAGCTGCTCGATGAATTCCTTACCGGATGCCGGCGGTGTGTCACGTCCGTCGAGGAAGCAGTGTACATAAACTTTGCTCAGTCCCTCTCTCTTGGCCATCTCAAGCAGTGCGTAGAGATGAGTATTGTGGCTGTGTACACCACCATCAGAAAGAAGTCCCATAAAATGTACAGCAGAATCGTTTTCCTTCGCGTTCTTCATTGCTGCGAGAAGTGCTTCGTTCTTGAAGAAGTCGCCGTCGTTGATTTCTTTGGTGATTCTGGTAAGTTCCTGATATACGATGCGGCCTGCACCCATATTCATATGACCTACCTCAGAATTACCCATCTGTCCATCCGGCAGACCTACTGCAAGTCCGCTGGCATTTCCCTTAACAAATGGATATTCTGCCATTAATTTATCCATAACAGGAGTTTTTGCTTCGTAGATCGCATTTCCCTCATGTTTGTCATTCAATCCATAACCATCCAGGATCATTAAAACGGTTGGTTTTTTGCTCATAATGTTCTCCTTTATTGTATATAGTTTCTCTGCATTTTGCAGAATGTGTGTAGGTGTTTCTTTCTATTATATAGTACCAAAAATTTAGAATTTTTCAAGGATTTTATCGGAAAAGCTCTGCGGTAAAAATGGGATTTTTTCCATGTCAGGAAGTTTCAGCTGCTCCAGCCATCCGCCGAACAATGCGAGAAAAAGTTCCTGCACCATTTCTCTTGATTCCGGGGCAAAACTTTCAATCCGTTTTAGCATGGCAGTGAAGCTCTTGAGACCACCTGCCTGGATCTCACTTAAATTCTCAGAGCCAGACGCTTCGATCGTGGAAAAAAGATCTTCGATCAGGACTTTTTTCTGTTCTACATCCATGCCGTCGATCCACTTGTGCAGAATACTGACAAAAGTTTCTGCCCTGCTGCTCAGCTGTTCTTTGCTGGCGAAATGATTTCCACTGACTTCCCAGGAAAAACCGTCGTGCTGCAGCAGCCCCTTGTTGGAACTTGCAACAAGAACCGGTTCTTTGGAATGCTCCAGAAGTGTTCCGATGATCGAATATTCTGGAATGATCCTGGTGACTTTTGGAAGAAGTGCTTCTGTTTCAGGAAGTTCCAGAAACTCTCTGGAAAATCCCGGTCCGTCATTTGAGTAAACCTGAAGGATCCACGGATGGATCTCTTTGCACATCACGGCACCATAAACAGCAAGATTTCCACCTTTGGAGTGTCCGCCGACGCGGACCATTTCCTGTAAACTGCCGGCAATCCTTCTTAAATATTCCACTGCCCTCTCCTGCGCTGGAACAACGCCCATACTCAGATTAAAATCTTCTTTCCAGCCGACGATCGTATCATCGGTCCCGCGGAAAGATATATAAGAAGTTCCATCACTCAGACAAATTTCCACCGCCGAAAACTGCTGCGCTTCCTCCGCCACGATCTCATTCACATAATTACGGATCACACACTGTCCGAAGCGTTCGGTCTTTGCCATTTCAAGCATCATAAACGGTGCAAAGCGGATAAAAGATTTGTCTTCTTTGAGTTCTTTCTCAGTATGAAGTCGAAGAAATTTCTCTGTGAGCGCTTTGAGTTCTATTCCATTCTGGCTGGCTGCTTCCGGGATCCCATCCAGATTGACATAGGAAAAACATGCCAGGATCAGATTGTCTACGTCATTAAATTCTGACTGTGTAAAGGGAAGATCGCCTCTCCACTCGATATAGTCCATGATATTTCCCATATGCCGCACTCTCCTTATATTTATTTCCAATCACATACGTTTATCTGAATCTTATTCCCCGTAAACGCGAAGCATGCTGCTGATCTTGCGCACGGAGCTTCTGCCGCTTAATTCTTCCATTGCTGTACGGAAATCTCCCTCACGAACCTGGGCAGTGATCACAACAACCTCTGCACTTTCCTCTGCACGGGCTGCCTTCTGGATGATCTGTGCAACACTGACTCCGTATTTTGCAAACACAGCGGTCATCTCAGCCAGCACACCGCAACGGTCCTCTACGATCAGCCGCATGAAATAACGATTGTGGGTGTCTGCCATTTTCTTTACCGGGATTTCCTTGTAGCAGGTACATCCGATACGTCCACAGCAGTCTGCTTTGATGTTTCTTGCAATCTCAAAAACATCTCCGACAACAGCACTTGCTGTCGGAAGTTCGCCGGCACCACGTCCGTAGAACATTGCATTCTCAACTGCATCTCCGTTTACAAAAACGGCATTATAAGAATCGTTGACTGTTGCAAGCGGATGATTGCTTGGGATCAGCATCGGGCAGACATATGCCTCAATCCCTTCTTCTGTATTCTTTGCTACTCCGAGGAGTTTTATGTCACAGCCCATTTCTTTGGCGTATTTGATGTCTTTGGCTGTGATCTTGGTGATTCCTTCGATGTATACGTCGTCAAAAACGACTCTGGAATTGAATGCTACGGAAGCAAGGATCGCCACTTTACGTCCTGCGTCGAGTCCCTCGATATCTGCGGTCGGATCTGCCTCTGCGTATCCAAGCTCTGTCGCAAGAGCCAGTGCATCCTTGAATTCCATTCCTTCCTGTGTCATTTTGGTCAGGATAAAGTTGGTTGTTCCGTTGACAATACCCATAACTTCTGCCATGTGATTGCCTGCCAGACATTCTTTGAGCGGACGGATGATCGGAATTCCACCTGCAACTGCTGCTTCAAAGAGGAAGTCCACATGATGTGCCTCTGCTGCATCAAGAAGCTCCTTACCGTGAACAGCGATCAGGTCTTTGTTCGCGGAAACTACGTGTTTTCCTGCATTCAGAGCTGATAAAATGTAAGTTTTTGCCGGCTCGATGCCGCCGATCAGCTCGATCACCACATCGATCTCCGGATCATTTACGATATCATCCCAATTGTTTGTCAGGATCTTCGGATCATCTACCTTGGCTGCTGCTTTCTCAAGATTGCGCACCAGGATCTTGCTGATCTCTATTTCGCTTCCAAGTTTCGGGATCATTTCTTCTTTCTGATTTTTTATTACTTTGTAAACACCTGTACCTACTGTACCAAGACCCAGAAGGGCTGCTCGAATCACTTTTTTCTCCATTGGAAAATGGCTCCTTTCTCCTCGTCCCTGTTTATTTTATTTCAGGGTGTATTCTACCACTCGGTTTTTATAGTATGGCATAAAATGTTTTTTGTCAAGCGCGGACATTTGTACGTGCATGAAAAATATAAAAAGCCAGATACTTTACACCTGACTGGTCCAAAGTATCTGGCTTTATTAATTATCGTTTTATTATTTGTAGCAAACGATCTTTCCGAAGTCTGGTTTGAGGGATGCTCCACCAACAAGACCTCCGTCGATGTCAGCCATAGCAAACAGTTCTGCTGCATTTCCTGCATTTACAGATCCGCCGTACTGAATACGGATAGCTTCTGCTGTATCTGTATCGTAGATCTCAGCTACGCACTCACGGATACCTTTGCAGATTTCCTGAGCCTGCTCGCTTGTAGCAGTTTTGCCTGTTCCGATAGCCCAGATTGGCTCGTAAGCGATAACCATAGTTTTAGCCTGCTCTGCTGTTACGTTCTGAAGGCCAACTTTAACCTGCTGACGGATCCAGTCCATAGTGATTCCCTGCTCTCTCTGCTCAAGGGATTCTCCACAGCACATGATCGGTGTGATGCCGTGCTCAAATGCTTTGAGGACTTTCTTGTTAACGTCTTCGCTTGTTTCTCCGAAGTAGTCTCTTCTCTCGGAATGTCCAAGGATAACATATTTAACACCAGCGTCTACCAGCATAGCCGGAGCGATCTCGCCTGTGTATGCACCTTTTTCTTCGAAGTACATGTTCTCTGCTGCTACAGCAATGTTTGTTCCTTTGCAAGCTTCTACAACAGGAACGATGTCGATAGCCGGAACACCGAATACTACGTCAACTTCGTCGTTCTGTACGAGTGGTTTCAGGGTTTCTACTAATTTAACTGCTTCGCTTGGAGTCATGTTCATTTTCCAGTTTCCAGCGATGATTTTCTTTCTTGCCATTTTTATTATCTCCCTTTATATTGTAATTTGACCAGCCATTGTTCGCCTGGCTCTAAATTCACACTGCGTCTGCGACTTGCGTTCATTAAGAGCGGCGAACCAAGTAAACGCTAAGTTCTGCCTGCGCCTACGGCTTGTCAATCACTAAGCTTTTTACTTGTCGTTTGCTGCTGCTACACCTGGCAGTTCCTTTCCTTCGAGGAATTCCAGGGATGCTCCACCACCTGTAGAGATGTGGGTCATCTTGTCGCCATAACCAAGGATGTTAACTGCTGCTGCAGAGTCTCCACCACCGATGATAGTTGTAGCTTCAGTGTCAGCAAGTGCTTTGGCAACTGCTTCTGTACCATGAGCAAAGTTCGGCATTTCGAAGCAGCCCATCGGTCCGTTCCAAACAACAGTCTTGGCATCCTTAACAGCGTCGCAGAAAAGCTGCTCTGTCTTCGGTCCGATGTCCATTCCTTCCCAGCCATCCGGGATGCATCCACGGTCTACAACCTGAATGTTGCAATCGTTGGAGAAATCATCTCCGATTCTGTTGTCAACTGGAAGAAGAAGTTTAACACCTTTTTCTTCTGCTTTCTTGAGCATGTCTAATGCATACTGAAGGTAATCATCCTCGCAGAGGGAATTACCAATGTGTCCGCCAAGTGCTTTGGAGAATGTGTAAGACATACCGCCACCGATGATCAGAGTATCAACTTTGTCAAGAAGGTTGTTGATAACAGAGATCTTGCTGGAAACTTTAGCTCCACCAAGGATAGCTACGAATGGTCTCTCCGGATTTTCAACAGCATTTCCGAGGAATGCAATTTCTTTCTCCATCAGATATCCAACTACTGCTGTATCCACATATTTGGTAACACCAACGTTGGAGCAGTGTGCTCTGTGGGCTGTACCAAATGCGTCGTTTACGAATACATCGCAAAGGGAAGCCAGATCTTTGCTGAACTCATCACCGTTTTTGGTTTCTTCTGCACGGTAACGTGTGTTTTCAAGAAGGATAACTTCTCCGTCTTTCATTGCCTCTACAGCTGCTCTGACAGTATCATCAACAACAACCGGGCTCGGAACGAATTTAACTTCCTGTCCGAGAAGCTCTGTAAGACGTTTTGCAACAGGTGCAAGAGATAATTCCGGTTTCGGCTCTCCCTTCGGTTTGCCAAGGTGTGAACAAAGAATGATCTTTCCGCCATCTGCGATCAGCTTCTTGATTGTAGGAAGAGCTGCTACAAGACGATTCTCATCTGTAATTTTGCCGTCCTGCAGAGGTACGTTAAAGTCACATCTTACCAGAACTTTCTGGCCTTTTACATTGATATCATCAACGGATTTCTTGTTTAATCCCATGCTAATATTCCTCCAAATTCATAAAAAATGGGTCCGGTCCAAATCAGACCGGACCCTGACTGAGTCTATTTGTGCTATTGCTCAATGCAATAACCTGCTCCACACTCTAACTTATGGACTTGATTAAGCGTTCAGAAGTTTGCCGAAGTGTTTGATTGTACGAACCATCTGGCTTGTGTAGGAGTTTTCGTTGTCATACCATGAAACAACCTGTACTTCTGTTGTGCCGTTCTCAAGTGGCAGAACCATTGTCTGAGTAGCATCGAACAGAGAACCAAATCTCATACCAACGATATCGCTGGATACGATCTCATCTTCGTTGTATCCGAAGGATTCGTTAGAAGCTGCTTTCATAGCTGCGTTGATCTGCTCTTTTGTTACGTTTCCTTCAACTACTGCTGTAAGGATTGTTGTAGAACCTGTTGGGGTTGGTACACGCTGAGCGGATCCGATCAGTTTGCCGTTCAGTTCTGGGATAACCAGACCGATTGCTTTAGCAGCACCTGTGCTGTTCGGAACGATGTTAACTGCAGCTGCACGGGATCTTCTCAGATCGCCTTTTCTCTGCGGTCCATCAAGTGTCATCTGATCGCCTGTGTAAGCGTGGATTGTGCACATGATACCAGATTTGATCGGTGCAAGATCGTTAAGAGCCTTAGCCATTGGTGCAAGGCAGTTTGTTGTACAGGATGCTGCGGAGATGATCTTATCTTCGTTTGTAAGACCTTCGTGGTTTACATTGTAAACGATTGTCTTAAGGTCGTTTCCAGCCGGAGCGGAAATAACAACGTGTTTAGCACCTGCATCGATATGAGCCTGAGCTTTGTCTTTGGAGGTATAGAAACCTGTGCACTCGAGAACTACGTCTACACCGATTTCTCCCCACGGAAGTTCTGCAGCGTTAGCTTTTGCATAGATTTTGATTTCTTTTCCGTCAACTGTGATGGAATCTTCTCCTGCTTCTACTTTGTCAGCCAGAGCGTATCTTCCCTGTGTTGAGTCATATTTTAATAAGTGAGCCAGCATTTTCGGGGATGTAAGGTCGTTGATAGCAACGATTTCAAATCCTTCTGCTCCAAACATCTGACGGAAAGCCAGACGACCGATACGGCCAAATCCATTAATTGCAACTTTTACTGCCATGATAAATTCCTCCTATGAATTAAATGGTTGATTATGGCGTTTGTTAAAGAAACGTCAACCTATTGCATATTGTATCGAATCTCGTACAAAAATTCAAGTGCATTTTAAAAAAAACATGATAAAAAATGTGTAAAATAGAAATGAAAGCGTAGCACGAAGCATTTTCTCATGCTATAATAGGTGCAGTTCATGTAAAGGAGGACAGAAAAATGTCAAATCAAATCTTATGGGACTGTCATATGCACTCTTCTTTTTCTGCAGATTCTGACACTCCTATGGAAGATATGATCCAGGACGCGATCCGACGGGGACTTCATGGTGTATGCTTTACCGAGCATCTTGACCCGGATTACCCGCCGACTCCGGATAATGAAACTTTTGAACTGGATCTGTCTGCCTATCAGGAAAACCTTTTCATGCTTCGGGACAAGTATCAGTCGAAACTGGATGTCCGTTTCGGGATCGAGCTTGGGCTTCAGCCGCATCTGGAACATTCTTTTAAGGAACTTCTGGAATCGGTTCCTTTTGATTTCGTGATCGGCTCTTCTCATGTCGTCCATGGTCAGGATCCTTATTACAGGGAATTCTTCAAGGGGCGTAAGGAATCGGAATGTTATATGGAATATTTTGAGTCCATTCTTGAGAATCTGGCTGTATTTTCGGAAATGGATGTTTACGGGCACATCGACTATGTGGTACGATATGGTCCCAACCAGAACCGCGAATACTCTTACGGACGCTATCAGGACATTCTTGATGAGATCCTGCGGACGATCATTTCCAAGGGCTGCGGAATCGAGCTGAACACCGGAGGGTTCCATTACGGGCTTGGCGAGCCGAACCCCTGCCGTGCAGTCATCCGACGCTACCGACAGCTTGGTGGGGAGATCATCACGATCGGTGCCGATGCACATGGTCCGGACAAGATCGCCTATGCATTTGATAAAGCGGCAGATATTCTTGCCGACTGCGGTTTTACATATTATACTGTCTTTAAAGACCGTAAGCCGGAATTTATAAAACTGTGATTTTATGATTCGGGCTTTATAATATAAGAAAAAACAAACAGGGAGGAAATAAATCATGGCAAAAAAACGCCTTCAGAAAAAACGTGAAGCAACCAAGACTGCTGCTTCCAAAAGTACAGCACCTGTGAAAGAAGCTGTAAAAGTAGAGGCTGAAACGGCGAAAGTGGAAACTAAGAAAGTGGAGCCGGTTAAGGTCGAAACCAAAAAAGTTGAACCAGCAAAAGTCGAGACTACTAAGACTGAGCCGGTTAAGGTCGAAACCAAGAAGGTTGATGCAGTCAAAGTAGAAACTTCCAAGACTGAGCCTGTTAAGGTGGAAACCAAGAAAGTTGAACCAGTCAAAGTTGAGACCACCAAGACAGAACCTTTGAAAGTGGAAACTGCCAAAACAGAATCCGTCAAAATCGAGTCCCACAAAGAGGACACTGCCAAAGTAGAAACTTCCAAGACAGAAGCTCCTAAAGTTTCTGCCAAAGAAGCGGCTGCCAAGATTCCTGCAAGAGATGACGATGCGATCTACTGCGAGCGTCTTTCCAGACATCTTGACGAGCTGAAATGGCTCTACTGTGAACTGTATCAGGACAATCCGTATGTTACCATGCATCTCAATGACCTGCTTACTGTACTCAAGAAATTTTATGATATGAGAAGCAATGACCTCAAAGAATCCGATATCCGCCGTGCAAAGGACCCGAAATGGTACAAGCGCAACGACCTTACCGGAATGATGATGTATGTCAATGCTTTTGCCGGTACTCTCTCCGGTCTGGAAAAGAAACTGGACTATGTACAGGAATGCAATGTAAATTATCTCCATCTTATGCCTCTTCTTGAGTCCCCTAAAGGACGCAGCGATGGCGGATATGCAGTTGCTGACTTCCGTAAGGTACAGGAAGAGCTCGGAAACATGGATGATTTTGCACATCTGACTTCCGAATGCCACAAACGTGGAATCAGTGTCTGCCTGGACTTTGTTATGAACCACACTTCTGAGGATCATGAATGGGCAAAACGTGCACGCGCCGGTGAAAGAGAATATCAGGACCGCTACTTCTTCTTTGACAGCTATGATATTCCGTCTCTGTACGAGCAGACCTGCCCACAGGTATTCCCGACTACTGCACCTGGAAACTTCACATGGCTGGATGATATCCATAAACATGTTATGACTACATTCTACCCTTATCAGTGGGATCTGAATTATCGCAATCCGATCGTTCTCAATGAAATGATCTTTAACATGCTGTATCTTGCAAACCAGGGTGTGGACATTGTTCGTCTCGATGCCGTACCGTATATCTGGAAACAGCTTGGAACCAACTGCCGTAACCTGCCGCAGGTACACACTATCGTTCGTATGATGCGTATGATCTGCGAGATCGTCTGCCCGGGCGTACTGCTCCTTGGGGAAGTTGTCATGGCTCCTGAAAAAGTCGTTCCATACTTCGGAACTGTAGATAAACCGGAATGCCACCTGCTTTACAATGTAACTACTATGGCAAGCACCTGGCACACTGTTGCAACAAGAGATGTCTCCCTGCTGCGCCGTCAGCTTGATATTGTTGCCGGACTTCCGAGAGATTACGTATTCCAGAATTATCTCCGCTGCCATGATGATATCGGCTGGGGTCTGGATTATGACTACCTTGAGAACTTCGGAATCCAGGAAGTTCCTCATAAGAAATATCTGAATGATTTCCTTACAGGAAAATATCCGGATTCTTTCGCAAGAGGCGAGCTATACAATGACGACCCGCGTCTTGGTGATGCAAGACTCTGCGGTACTACTGCTTCTCTCTGCGGTATTGAACGTTTCGGATTTGAAGGAAATGAAGAAGGTGTTGACCGTGCGATCCGTTATGACATCACACTGCATGCATTCATGCTTTCACAGTCCGGTATTCCGGTCATTTACAGCGGTGATGAGATTGCACAGCTCAACGATTACTCCTACAAGGATGATCCGGACAAAGCTGCCGATTCCCGTTACCTCCACAGAGGAAACTTCCGATGGGATCTCGCCGAGAACCGTAATCGTCCGGAAACTGTTCAGGGCAAACTCTTCCCTGTACTTGACAAGCTGGAACATCTCCGTATGGAACACAGCGTATTCAACAGTGAGGTACCGATCCGCACTATTGATACCTGGGATGATTCTATCCTTGCTCTCGTGCGTGAAAATGATGAAGAGAAGTTCATCGGTATCTACAACTTCAGTGAATTTGACAAGGTTGCATGGATCAACGAAGACGACGGTATGTACACTGACCTGATCTCCGGCCGCGAACTCGAAGCCAAAGGAGTGCAGATTCCTGCATTCGGATGCTTCTGGCTGTGCAGACGGAAGAAATAGACTTTTTCTGTAAAATAAAAATCAGCCCTGTGAATCATGAAAATTTTGATTCATGGGGCTGGTTTTTATTCCTGTATTTTCTATAGAGAATAAATCCATTTCGTAAGCGCTTACTCCATTTCAGTTCATCCACTGCATTTTCGTATTACCCATTTTCTTTCGAAAGCATTTTTAATGTCCGCCCATCTTTATGTCCATTATAAAATTTTTCCAGTACTTTCTCAAAAACAGCATTTTCCGGGTCTGCACAGGCAAATAAGGTCATGGAAGATTTCAGTTTCATGTCATCCGGTCTTCCCATGATCTGAGTTGCATTGTCATTGTCCAGATTTAATAATGCTTCTGAAATTTTCTGTAAATGCTTTCCCAGATATGGATCCTGCAAAAATGCCTTTGCCTCATCCAAGTCTCGGATTCCATAATAATCCGACATATAGCTTTTTCCAAGTCCTCTTAACTGTGGAAAAATATACCAGATCCAATGGCTTACTTTCCTTCCATTACGAATTTCTTTAAGAGCCTGTTCATAATCCTGCTCCTGCGGTTCTATAAATCTTTCCAGACGATCTCGCATTATTTTTTCCCTCCAATCATTTCTCATTATATATTCAATACGCCTGACTCATGAATTCCTTATTGCCTTTGTTTTTGCTTTCTGCCACTTGTCGTAGGCAGCTTTGTCACCGGCTTTGTAAGCCTCCTGGTACCAATAAAGTGCAGTTTTCAGATTCTTTCGTATGTATTCGCCATTTTCGCACATAGTTCCAAGCATTGTCATGGAAAGTCCCAGACCATTTTGCGCTGCACGCCTGAACCATTCATACGCCTGTTTTAAATCTTTTTCCACGCCGTGCCCTGTATAGCAGAGCACTGCCAGATTGTGCTGTGCTCCTCTATGTTCTGCCCTGGCTGCCATCTGATAATATTTTACCGCCTGACCATAATCAATCTCTGTTCCTTTTCCGTACTCCTACATATATCCAGCTGCAAACTGTGCTTCTGTATTTCCCTTGTCTGCTTCACGGAGAGTTTTGGAAAATTTAAGCTGCTCTGCATATTCCGGTACCCGCCTCTGCTTTGACACATTCAAATTTATTTTGAGCCCGGATGGTTTCTGAAGTTTCCTCTGGATGATTTCCCTCTGCATATAAATTTTGCCAAACCATTCGAAGTTTTCATCACTGGCATCTCTGCGTAGAATCGTTTTCATTAAATTTTCAGCTTCTTTCAGATCTGACACTGTTTTTTCCAAATCTTCCAGATCTACACTCAGACTTGCCCGATATGCTTCTTCTGCTTTCTTTCGCATTTCCTGGGCTTTTTCTATATAAATATTTGTGACCTTATGAAATTGGGTAGTTTCTTCATGGATTCTGCTGACAGACGGATATGCCACAAAATCCACTGTAAGGTCCCATCCACAAAAACATAATTTCTCTGTAACCTCTCTCCCGCATTGGGGACATTTTATTTTTCTTTTCATTGGTGTAACCTTCCTATATTTAACGGCAGAATTAAAATCAATTTATTCCTGTAAAATTTGTGGATTTCAATTAGCAACATTTTATCTTTTGCTCAGACAATACCTCAATCTTGCAACGATGCTTTTTCGTCTTCTTGTCATATCCGATTCCTACCGCTAGAATTCTTCCTGTATATCTGGAAGTTTCACCTAATTTTCCCTGAAATTTAAGTGCGTATTGTTTTTCTTTAATCTGAGCTATTGCTTCTTCTGGAGTGTGATCTATTTTGAGTTCCAAAATAATCGCATCTGAACTTTTATCTATTTCTGGATAAAAAATGAAATCTACATATCCAATCCCCGCTTTGTCTTCACGCTCAACACGGTACATATCCCGTGCTGCCAGATAGACCAGATTAATGACTGCTGTAAGGTCTGTCTCATTATTGTAATTCAGCAATGGGATTTCTGTATTATGCGCTTTTTCCAGTATCTCACACATAGTATCTGTATCATTTTCAAGCGTGGCTTTTAACATCCTTCCAGATTCTTTTGCCAAACGATACACATATCCCAAAGAGGGTTCTTTCTGTAGCATATCTGTGAATTTATCCATGAGTTCTTTATTTGGGACGGAAACTTTTCCTTTGTCGTAACTTAAGAAGCCATAAACCACCATCGCTGAAAAAATCTCTTCTTTTGTCTGGAGATTTTGTGAGGTTGCTGCATATTCGCGGATTTTTGCCGGAACAGATTCTCCTGCTGCCATTCTTGCAAGATCATCTCTGACCTCATCTACATTATTTTCGATATAGTAATAAATTTCATCATATGGTCCAGAACTTGTCCAGTAGTTTCCAAGATTGTTATTTGACAATGACATTACTACAGATCTTGGATTATATAAACGTTCTCCTGCTTGGGTATGATAGCCATCGTACCATGTCCGCAGCCCCTCTCTTGTTACTTTCTGAGTAAATTTACAGTTCTGCTGATATCGCGTAAATAACTGATCTACTTCCCTTTCTGTAAAGCCGAAATATTCTGAAAATCTCTCCTCACCCGCCATAGTGTATTCTGCAAACATATTTAATTCTGAACCACTGGAATATTTCGCTATCGGGAGAATTCCTGTCATATATGCCAGCCGCACATATGGACGGTCTTTTAACAGAGATCTCAGAAATGTGAGATATTTTTTCTTATCTGCTTCTGTTGCAAAATCCTGATGAAAAATATAATCCCATTCATCCAGAACAAAAATAAATTTTGCATTTTCATTTTCTTCATAAATATCCGTTAAAACATCTACTACATATTCTTCCTCTTCCAGAGCAACTTCTGGATAAGCACGTTTAAGATCTCGGATCAACCTCTTTTCGATTCTATTGATATACTGACTGTATGAAGAACATTCTCCGACAACATCGTTGAATGATATGTGAATCACCGCGTATTGATTTCTGTGCTGATGATACCCTTCCATTTCAGAAATCTGAAGTTTATGGAAAATGTCATCCGACTGACAGGCTCTTGAGAAAAAAGCTGTCAGCATATTCGCCATCACAGTCTTTCCAAAACGGCGTGGACGGGTAATGCATATATAACTGCTGCCTTCTTCTACAAGAGGAAAAAGCTCTGCTAATAATCGCGACTTGTCCACAAAATATGGCTTCTCTGTTTCGTTTTTGTATAAAGTATATCCTGTTTTACTGTCCAGATAAACACCCACTGTGAGCACTCCTTTCTCTCAAGCTCTGCCTTATAAAGAATAAATTTTTTTCAGCTTATCCACTGCATTTTCGATTGATGCTTCGTGCAGTGGGTAATATTTTTTGTAAAGATCTTCTGGACGAATCTTTTCTGCGATTTTTTCGGATGGGATAGCGTATTTCCATTGCATGTAGGTATAAATATCTGCCATCCATGCCAGGATAAACTCGTCATACTTTTCGCTAATTTGCAGTTCAGAATCTATTCGAATACCCATTTCTCCCAGGATCTGCTTCGGAGTTTTGTTGAGATATAATGGATTTCCCTCATCCATACGCTTCCTGTACTCACAGCAAAGATAGCGACTGATTACAGAAAACGCATCATCACAGTTTCTTCCAATTAATTTGAACAGATATCTGTGTTTTTTTAACATACTGTCAAGATAAACCTCGTCATATGCCGGCATTTTCGTATTCCCCACTTTCCTTGTCATACTTTAACAAATGGCTGACTGCATAACGCGCAGTAATTCCCGGAACTTCGTACCCATTTAGCAAAATTGATCTCATTCTTTCTGCCAAAAATTTACTTACTTCCCGCCGCGCATATAAATCGAATTTTTTGTCTTCTTCTGATAAAGCTACCTGATATGCATTCTGCCAGTGAATTTCTTTGAATGCTTTTTCTGATTTTAAGAATATCTGATTTCCCAGACTTCCTTTATAAAAAAGTCTCTCTACTTCGTACAGATTAATCTGATTCAGCAAAAAAGCCTCTATCACCTGTGTATAACTGTCATCTGCCCTGTATCCCTTTACGATATCTGCATCTGTAGTATTCGGACGATATCTCTTCACAAGTTCCTCGCCGACAATAGCAGCATTTTCTTCGTTAATTCCTCGGTTGGCTACAACCTCCGCGATCCATGCCAGCACGCCTTTCTCGTTCAGATCCAGCACTTCCAGATTTTCTAATGCAAGTGTATATTCATTTACCACAGATTTCTCTGGATCTCCATTTAACGTTGCCCAGCTTCTCGCCCGTTCCTCGTATTCTGTTGTATAAAATCCATTTCCATAATCATTGTCTTTTTTTCCTCCAAGATATCTTGGTTCTTTAATTATGTGATCTGAACCGTGGAATACTGTTATCATAGATTATTTGAACGCCCCTTCTATATACAACATTTTATTTTAATTATTTTCAGTATACACAAAAAACAGCTTTGAGACAACCGGAGTAAATGCAAAGAAAATTTATTTTTTACAGTAATATAGATTTCCAGAGAATTTATTTTCCAATTACAATTCCATCCATCCCACTATATCTGAACATGTTGCTGGTCTTGGCTTCTTTTTGGAAATGGAAATTCGAGATATCCAGATTCTTAAGGTTTTTGCAGCCCAGGAACATGCTGGACATGTCTGTTACTAAGCAGGTGTTAAAGCCACTTACATCCAGTTTCTTGAGTTCTGAACAGCCGCAAAACATCGTTTTCATATTCGTAACTTTTCTGGTGTCAAAACTACCCGTGTCCAGCTTTTCCAGCTTTGCACAAATCGCAAACATAAGCCCCATGTTGGTAACATTGCTTGTGTTGAATCTGCTCACATCCACTTTTTCTATTTTTTTACAGTTGGAAAACATCGCGTACATATTTGTAACTTTGCCTGTATCAAAACTGTCAACATCCACTTCTTTTAGTTTTTCACAGTTTGCAAACATATAGGACATATCCGTTACCCGACTGGTATCAAATAAATCATGGAAAACTATTTTGGTCGCATTTGAATATCCCTCAAAGAGATGGGCACAGCTGGAGTTTGCACATATCCCATCTTCCGAACCAATTTTGAGAGCCAGTATTTTGTTCTCTGCCTTCTCCGTCCATGCCCATATCGTTTGACTCTGATCTGCTGAAATATCCCACGCTCCATCTGGCGTAATATCTTTGTTGATTCTTATAAATTCGATTTCAGCAATGTCTTCACGTCGAATATTAGATCCAAAAGCAGTCTTTCTCATGCTATCGGCCATGAGTATCGGTCTTTCTTTATTTTCTCTGACAGTGAAATATTTATTTAATTCTGCAGTGATCATATACTGGATGTTTCTGTTGCTTTCGTTTGCTTTTTGCAAACATTCTATTGTCTTTTGGAGGTATTCCATACCTTTCTTTTTAAAATATTCCGAAGTATTCTGCTCTTTTTTCCAGCCTTCCAGTACAGAACTCTGAACTTTTGCCAAAGTTCTGTAATCTCTGTAATTCATTGTCTTTCCGTGTCCGCATTCCATACAGTTCTCTGCTGAATCCGGATTTTCTTTTTCACAACGTATGCATTTCCACATATAACTTTCCTTTCCTCTGGTAAAAATAGCAAGCTACACTTTCACGTTACAACTTCTGCTCCTGACCAGATTACAGATCTCTTAGAGATTCTTCCAGTTTTTTCTCAAAATCAATATCATCCATATCAGCATCAGAATCTTCTTCATCAAGCAATTTAAGCAGGCTCTTCTCGAAGTCAAACTCGCCAATATCAACAACAGGCTTTTCCGCATTAAGCATTTTATACAGTGAAATAAACAGCAATTCTATATGCAAAGTATCATAAAAACCTGTAAAAATTTCTTTTTTATCAAGAAGTATAGCATTATGACTTCCTTTGGTGGTTATCTCTGTGCATTCCTTAAATTCTTTCCATGATATAAATACTTCCTGACATCTTGCCTGCCTAGAATAAATTCCCCTGCTTGTAACTGCAAATCCTTCGATTCCTCTTTTAAACCATGAATCATCGTGAATAAGATAGATTTTATCATCCGATGGTATTTTTAATGTGTTTATAATGTTATCTTTTTGTCCAGTATTAATATGCTGCAGATCTTCGTAAGAAAGAAAGTTCTGGCAAATTTCTTCGATAGTTTTTCCTGTATAATTTCTTTTATCTTTATAGTTATCCAGGTCACTCTGATTAAGCACACGAAGTTCTTTTTTTGATATTTTACTTGATATTTTTCTTTTCCGTGATTGTGTTTTTTTCCTGTCTGTATCAGATTCTTTCTGTCCTAATACGTTTTGTCCCCCATAACGAAATGGACTTATATTCTGCTCTGTCTGATGATCATTTTCGACCATTTGTATATTGAAATTTTTATTTAACCCAGAAGCTTTTTTTACTTCTGTGATTACTTTTTTTGTCTTCTCAGCAGATCCACTTAAACCGGATTTTACCAGAAGCTCTACTGCTTTTTGCAGATGTTCGACTGCCTGTTTTCTGATATATTCTGGATCATTTTGATCATATTTCCAAGCACCAATCATCTCTGTTTCAAGTTTGCTGACCACACGATGACCTGTATAATCCATGGTTCGTCCATGTCCACAGTTTTCACATTGCTCTGCTAAATCCTGATTTTCTTTTTCACAGCGTATGCATTTCCACATATTTTTCTTTCCTTCTTTACCGTATTAACTTTATTGTAGATAACTCGATTCCACTACCATCAAATATTGACTCCACACCTATCTCATCTCCATCTATATTAAAATTTGATATGTCTAAATTTTTTAATTTATGACATCCTCCAAACATACGTGTCATAACTGCTACCGATTTAACATTAAAATTACTTACATCCAGTTCTTCAAGAGTACGACAATCGCAAAACATATAGCTCATATCTCCAACATTACTGGTATCAAAGCCACTTACATCCACTTTTTGCAGATTATAGCAACTGTCAAACATCATTCCCATATCTATAACATTGCTTGTGTCAAAATTACTCACATCTATTTTTTCCAAATTATAACAATCCGCAAACATCTTCCACATATTCCTAACATTTTTTGTCGAAATGAGCTTATTAAACGAAATCTTTGTTACCTGTGTATAATTCTGAAAAAAGCTCTCACAATCAGAATTTGCATATACGCCGTTCCTTGATCCAATCTTGAGAATCTTTTCGTTATCTCTGTCCTCTATCCACGCCCAAATGGTTTTACTTCGATCCTCAGATACATCCCAGGCTCCATCTGGGAAGCTATTTTTTCTGTTTTTTACAAATTCTATTTGGGTAATATCTTCACGAAGAATATCTGATCCCAGAACCTTTTTTCCATCATTATCGGCCATCAATGTCGGCTTTATTTCTGCTGTTTCGATACTCTCTTCGTTCATAAAATATTGGTTCAACTCCAACACTGTCATACCCCAAATATTTTTATTTTCCATATTTATTTTGTAAAAACACTCTATTACTTTTTGAAGATGTTCTCTTCCCTGTTCCATAAAATATTGGGGAGTATTCTGCTCTACTTTCCAATTTTCAGTTATGGACTCCTGCACTTTTGACAAAGTTCTGTAGGAGATATAATTCATAGACTTCCCATGCCCGCACTCTGCACAGTTCTCTATAGAATCCTGATTTTCTTTGTTACAGCGTATGCATTTCCACATATATGTTTATGTCACTCCCCTATTTCTGTAAAGCAATTAAAAAGTTCTCTTCAAAAATGCACGAATTGAGTCAAACAACCTTACTAACTCCCATGGATTCGAATTATCCCTCGAATTTTTATAATTAAATGCGATTGCTATTTCATCAATCCTCACACTATTATTTTTTACATCTATTGCTTTAGCTTTTTTCAGCATTTCCCATGGAATAAATACTTTACTTTTATCGTAATACAAATATTTCGTATAAATTCCTTTATCTGTAATTGCAAATCCCTCTGCATTTTTAACTGTAGGCCTTCCCGTAACAAAGCTTGCCAGGAAGTTTGATGAAGCGTCATGAAGAAGATATATTATATCATCATGTGGTATTTCCAACACCTGGTGCAACACCTGGTTTCTATTTTTCCAGCCATTATTAAATACTGCATTTTTCTGATAAGACAAAAAATCTGCACAGATTTCTTCTATGCTATCTCCACTATAATATCTTTCTGAAGCAAAAATTTTCCGTGCTGATGCACCTTGTTTTTCTGTGCTACACTCTTTATTCACCCCAACATTTTTAAACATATTTTCTGTAGTAACATCTTGTCCAAAACAAAAATTTGATGTATCCAAATTTATTAAACTTTTGCAGTCCGAAAACATGAAATTCATATTTGTAACCTGTCTTGTGTCAAAACTTCTTACATTTAAATTTTCCAGTTTTTCACAACCACAAAACATAGCCTCCATATTCGTGACATTACTTGTTCTGAATTCTTTTATATCCACTTCCTTCAGTTCTTTGCAATCATAAAACATCCATGACATATCTCTGACTTGCTCAGTATTAAACCCACTTATGTCCAGTTTTTCCAGCTTCTCACAATACTGAAACATTGCCCGCATATCTGTAACCTTGTCGGTTTTTATCTCAGCTATTATATACAAATTCTTCAGTTGCTCACAGTTTAGAAACATAAAGCTCATATCCATAACTTTCTCATTATGAAAAGTATTTCCAGCAAAAGTTGTTAACCTTTTGCAATCGTCAAACATTCCATGCATATCGGTAACATAACTGGTATCAAATAAATCGTAAAAACATATTGCCCTAACATTTTCATATCGATAGAACAAATTTCGGCAATTTGAATTTGCATACACACCATTTTCTGATCCAATATTCAAGATACATCCGGCCGACGTTTTGCTTATCCATGCCCAAATTGTTTTACTTTTGTCATCTGATACATCCCAGGCTTCTACCGGAACACTATCACAATTTATTTCTACAAATTCTATTTTGATGATTTCTTTCCTGAGAAATCTACTTCCAAATACAGTTCCATTTTTCTCATTATCCTCTATGCAATCTGCCATCAGCATTGACTTTTCTTTTTTCTTCTTCCAATTACTCACCATTTCCGGACGGAGTCTGCTGATTGAGCGGTGACCTATGTAGTCCATAGCTTTTCCGTGGCCACAGTTTTCACAGTTCTCTATAAAATCTTGATTTTCTTTGTTACAGCGTATGCATTTCCACATATATTTCCCCCTTGTTGCCTCGATTTTCCCTTATGATCTATCCATTATCTCGGACTTATCGCGTTATTCCGGAGTTTTTGAACATATCGTCTGTGATAACATTTTCTTTGTAACGGAAATTTGAAATGTCCAGGGTTTTGAGTTTTCTGCATTCCTCAAACATACTTTGCATGAATACTACTTTGCTGGTATCAAAGCCGCTTACATCTATTTCTTCAAGGTTTCTGCAGTAAGAAAACATATCTTCCATATCCTCAACCCGGCTGGTGTCGAAGAGGTTATTGAATTTTATTCTTTTTACATTTGTATAAGCCATAAAAAGTCTTTCGCACGTTGGATTTGCGTAAACTCCGTTTTCTGAACCGATGTACAGGGTTGTTCCCTGAGGGCGTGCTGTGACCCATGCCCAGATTGTGTTGCTCTGATCTGCGGACACATCCCAGGCTCTGGATGGGACCTGAGCTTTTGTAGTTTTTATAAATTCTATCTCATGGATATTCTCTCGAAGAATGCTTTTTCCAAAAACATTTGTGACGATCCAGCTTTTATTACTGCTATCCTGCATCAGAGTCGGTTTTTCTTTCTTTTCTGTTTGACTAACTGGTTTCCGATTCAAATATTCGTGGATTACGGCAAACATCAATTCAAGTTCCAGAAGTGTGTCTCTGTCACCGCTAAAAAAAGCGATGGAGTTTTGTCCTATTGATAATTCAGAATCTCCACCTATACATATAAAATCAGATTCTTGAAATTTCTTCCAGGATGTAAATTCTATTCTTCTAAATAACGCTTTCGCATAAATTCCCTGATCAGTAACTGCAAATCCGCTTTGCCCGTTTTTTCTCCACGTATCGTCGTGGAGCAGATAAATGTTGTGATTCTGGTATATCTGCAGAGTTTTTAAAAGCTCAGAATTTTCTCGCTGTACATTATCAACACTCTTATTGGCTTCATAAGAAAGGAATTTTTCACAGATTTCTTTGATACTGTATCCTGTATAACTTCTGTTGATTTTTCGTTTTTTCAATTCGGCCCAGTTATCTTCATTTGTTTCCAGAACTCGTGTTACGGACGTTGGATTCTGAGTCAGCGGATATTTTCGTGGTGCTCCATTCGTGGTTTTTTCTCCATCCGTGGAATAATCATATGTTGTGGATGAGCTGTTGTTATTTATTTTCCAGTTATCTGCTGTGGAAAGTTTGATTCTGGACAGGGTACAGTGGTGGATATAATCCATGGTCTTTCCATGACCGCACCCTGTACAGTTCTCTATGGAATCCTGATTTTCTTTATTACAACGTATACATCTCCACATAGCCAGTTACCTCGTATTTATTCTATTCCAGACTTCTGTTATTCAGATATTTATGAATTGCAATAAACAATGCCTCTATCTGCAGCCTCACTCTATCTCCACCAGTATAATAAGCGACCCTTTTTCCATCAAATCGTATACAGCAGCCCTGTATATTTACTTTCTCGCACTCTCTAAATTCTTTCCATGACATAAATTCTGCTTTCTCTCCAAAATCTGCAACATACACACCTTTATCTGTAATTGCAAATCCATTTTTACCTCTTGAAAACCATGAATCATCATGTATAAGATAAATTTTGTCACTGTCTGATATATTTAGTGTATTTCTGACTTTGCCTTGCCCATTATTAATAGATTTATTGTCCTTATAGGAAAGAAAGTTCTGGCAGATTTCTTCAATACTGTTTCCAATGTAATGTCTACGATTCTCTCGTTTATCCATTTCTTCCCCATTGAACACATAAAGTGTCTTCTGTTTCCTCGCAAAGTCAGGAACAGTATTATCTTTACTTGCGCCACACTCTTTAAACATGCCTTCTACATTGACATTTGGTGCATAATAGAAATTCGAGGTATCCAACTGTGTAAGGTTTTCGCAGAAAGAAAACATATCTTTCATATTTGTAGCTTTCCTTGTATCGAATCCACTTACTTCCAGCTTTCGTAAGTTACCGCAACGACAAAACATTGCTTCCATATTTTCAACTTGATCTGTTTTGAAATGACTTACATTAATCTCTGTCAACCTTTTGCATTTACAGAACATAAAACTCATATCTTTTACAAGTTCTGTATTGAAGCTGCCTACATCCAGCCTTTCCAGTTTTTTGCATTCATAGAACATTCCGTCCATATTTGTAACTCTACTTGTATCAAATCCGCCTACATCCAGTCTTTCCAGTTTTTCGCAGCCGTTAAACATGTCATGCATATTCTCAACAGATCGTGTATCAAAATTACTTACATCCAACTCTTCCAGGTTTCCGCATCTCAAAAACATATTACACATGTTATCTACTTTACCTGTTTCAAAATTTCTTACATCTATTTTTCTCAGTTTAGCGCACTCCCGGAACATTGCTACCATCGTCGTGGCATTTGACGTTTTAAATCTGCTTACATCCAGTTCTTCCAGATTTATACAGCCCATGAACATTGCCCACATATCCTCAACTTCATCGGTTTCAAAACTGCTTACATCTATTTTTTTAATTTCTTTACAATTAAAAAACATCTGTCTCGTGTTTTTGAGTTTACCCGTTCTAAAGCTTCGTAAATCCAATTCTCTCAGATTTTCACAATCCCTAAACATGGCAACCATATTTTCTACATTGTCAGTGCCGGCATTGGTCAGATCCAATTCCTGCAAAGATTTACAGTTCAAAAACATGTATCCCATATCTCTGATATTTTCCATTTGAAATCCTCTAAGATTGAGGACAGGCAGTTTTATGCAATTACCAAACATCCCATTCGCATCTGTAACTTTACTGGTATCAAAAAGATCGTTAAATACGATTTCTCTGACATTTTTGTATTTCCAAAAAAGATTTCGGCAGTTTGGATTTGCATAAACACCATTTTCTGAGCCAATTCGAAGGATATCTCCTTCTCCTGTTTTGCTCACCCATGCCCAGATTTTTTCACTTCGATCTTCTGATACATCCCAGGCTCCTCCTGGAATTGGTGATACTATACGGATAAATTCGATTCTGTAGATGTCATTTCGTAAGATGGAACTTCCAAATATTGTTCCATTTTCTTCATCATCACCAATACAGTCTGCCATCAATACTGGTTTTGATGTATTTTGATTTACACCACAGCCTGTAAACATATCCTGTATATTAACATTTTGTGCATAGCGGAAATTCGAGGTATCCAGCTGTGTAAGGTTTTCGCAGAAAGAAAACATATCTTTCATATTTGTAGCTTTCCTTGTATCGAATCCACTTACATCCAGCTTTCGTAAATTGTAACAGCCATTAAACATTGCTTCCATATTTTCAACTTGATCCGTTTTGAAATGGCTTACATTAATCTCTGTCAACCTTTCGCATTTACAGAACATAAACCCCATATCTTTTACAAGTTCTGTGTTGAAGCTGTCTACATCCAGTCTTTCCAGTTTTCTGCATTCATAGAACATTCCATACATATCTGTGACTCTGCTTGTATCAAATCCGCTTACATCCAGTCTTTCCAGTTTTTCGCAGCCATTAAACATGTCATACATATTCTCAACAGATCGTGTATCAAAATTACTTACATCTAACTCTTCCAGGTTTCCGCAACCCTTGAACATATTGCTCATATTTTTAACACATTTTGTGTTAAATCTGCTGACATCGAGTTCTTTCAAATTCGCACATTTATAGAATATATCATGCATATTTTCAACCTTATCTGTTATAAAATTGCTTATATTCAGTTCTTCCAGACCACTGCACTCCATGAACATACAGCACATATCCTCTACGTTGCCTGTTTCAAAATTACTTACATCTATTCTTCTCAACTTAGAGCACTCTCTGAACATGGCAACCATTGTTTTGACATTTGAAGTTTTGAATCTGCTTACATCCAATTCTTCCAGATTTATACAACCCTTGAACATTGCAAACATGTCCTCAACTTTATCCGTTTCAAAACTGCTTACATCTATTTTTTTAATTTCTTTACAGTTATAAAACATAGATCTCGTGTTTTTGAGTTTGCCCGTTTTAAAACTTCGTAAATCCAATTCTCTCAGTTTTTCACAATTCATGAACATATACGCCATATTTTCTACATTGTCAGTGCTGGCATTAGTCAGATCCAATTCCTGCAAAGATTTACAGTTCAGAAACATGTATCCCATATCTCTGATATTTTCCATTTGAAATCCATCCAGATTCAGTGCAGTCAAGTTTATACATTCACCAAACATTCCATTTGCATCTATAATACGACTGGTGTCAAAAAGATCATTGAATACTATTTCTTTGACATTCCTATATCTCCAGAAAAGATTTTGGCAGTTTGGATTTGCGTAAACACCATTTTCTGAGCCGATTTGAAGAATGATTCCATCTTCCTCTCTGCTCGCCCATGCCCATATTGTTCTGTCTCTGTTTGCTGAAACATCCCACGCTCCTGTTGGAACATTTTTAAGATCTATTTTGACGAATTCTATTTTGTTAATTTGCTGCCTGAGAAGTATGCTGCCAAATACAGCAGGCTGTTCCTCATCATCCTCTACATCGTCTGCCATCAACATTGGCTTTTCTTTTTGCTTTTTCCAGGTTTCGGTCATTTCCGGGCGGAGTCTGCTTACTGAGCGGTGACCTGTGTAATCCATTGTTTTTCCGTGACCACAGTTTATACATTTTTCTGTTGAATCCTGGTTTTCTTTCTCACATCGTATGCATTTCCACATATTTTTCTTACCTCATACTTCCGTAAAAATATCAAAATCTTCTCCTGTTCAGTAATCTACGAATTGAAGAGAACAAGTATACCAATTCTTGTAGTTTTGCCCTGTCAACCGAATTTTTCCGACTAAAAGCTACAGGGATTTCATCTACCCTCACATTTGAAAGAGAATCTATGTCTATATTAGCTTCTTTTAATCTTTCCCAAGGCATAAATACTTTTCTTTTATCATATTCTTTTTTCATGTAAATTCCTTTGTCTGTAATTGCAAATCCCTCTGCTTTTGTAACTGCGATTTTTCCCACAAGGAGATTCGTCAATGAATTTATGGACGCATCATGAAGAAGGTATATTTTTTCCTCGGATGGTATTTCCAATGCATGACACAAAACCCATTGTTTATCTTTTCGGCCATTATTGAAAATTGCATTTTTCTGATGAGACAAAAAATCTGCACAGATTTCTTTAATACTGCCTCCAGCATAATAGCAGCCTACTGGCAATGTCGGTGGCTGGGCACTCTGACTTTCTGTGCTATATTCTTTACTCACGCCAGACTTTTCTGTATTAAAAAGTGTTCGTGATTCACGCACCGAATCATGGGCAGTATTATCTTTACTTACGCCACAATCTGTAAACATATCCCGTATATTGACATCTGGTGCATAATAAAAATTCGAGGTATCCAGTTGTGTAAGGTTGAAGCAGTTATAAAACATCCATCTCATATCTATAACATTTCTCGTATCAAACCTACTTACATCCAATTCTTCCAGGCTCTCACATTTACTAAACATACTATACATAGATTTAACGCTACCTGTATTGAATTTGCTCACATCTAGATTTTTCAGATTTTTACAGCCTTCAAACATAAACGTCATATTCTCAACATGCTTTGTATCAAATCTGCTCACATCCAATTCTTCCAGACTCTCACATTCTTTAAACATACTATACATATTCTCAACGCTGCCTGTATCAAACCTGCTCACATCTAGCGCTTGCAAAGTTTTACATCCACCAAACATATCCTCCATATTTGTAACATTTCTTGTATCAAAGTTACTTAGATCTACTTCTATTAAACTCTCGCAATGAGAAAACATCCCCACCATATTCGTAACATGACTGGTATCGAATAAATTATTAAAATTTATTTTCTTAACATTCAAATAATAGCAAAACAGATCCTCACAGTTTTTATTCGCATAAACACCTTTTTCTGATCCTATATACAAGGTGTATCCTTCTGGTGTTTCTCTTTTCCACGCCCAGATTGTTCTGTCTTGATCTTCTGATACATCCCAGGCACCGGATGGAATACTCGCAAGATTCATTTTTACAAAATCAATTTTGCAAACTTCCTTTCTCAAAAGTTTACTACCAAATACCGTCTCATCATTACCCATGCAGTCAGCCATCAGCATTGACTTTTCTTTTTTCTTCTTCCAGTTATTGGTCATTTCCGGGCAGAGTTTGCTGACTGAGCGGTGACCTGTGTAGTCCATTGTTTTTCCATGTCCACAGTTTATACATTTTTCTGCGGAATCCTGGTTTTCTTTGTTACAGCGTACGCACTTCCACATCTGTCTGTCCTCGTTTCTTTTCGTTCTGGGATTGGTTCATTTGTTTCCAGCGTTTCTGGTCGGCTGCCAGTTCTTCGCTTCTTTGGTAGGATTCGTCATCATTATCAATGGCATTATCCAGAATATCATCCATACGGCGGGTGATCTTTTTGAGTTCTTTGTTCTGCTGCTTCTGGTCCTGTATGTTTTGTTCGAACCGATCCATGGTATTTTTCAGGTCGTCTATGGTTTCCTGACCGAGAATTTCCACACTGCCAAAAGCAATCTGGTTGATCGTGTGGATGGAATTCAGCAGAGTCTGGCTTCGCTCTGCGAGAAGCTGCTGCAGAAGTTTATATCGTTTGTAGTTATTCTTTGCATCTGCCAGACGGTTCATCTTGTTTACGAATTCTTTGACATCTGATGTAAGTTTTTCCTTGCCACTGATAACACGGCTTACTTTTTGCTCATAGTAAGATCTTTCATCCTGGTAAGTGTCCACGTCCTTCTCTGCAAGATCGATCTCAGCAAGGTATTCATCCTGCTTCTCCTGCATCGCATTGATTTTAATCTGCAGTTCATCATAATAATCCTGAAATTTAATAAGAAGATTCAGTCTGTGAAGATTCTCTTCTCTTTTCTTACGGATTTTTTCCTGTTCCTGACTTGTAGCTCCTGCGATCGGAAGTCTGGCAAAATGGATTCCTTCTGTCACTGCTGCCAGAATTTGATTCGCTGTTTTTTCATTTCCACGAATCAGAGCATTTTCAAAAAAGCCAAGCATGCTGATGATCTCTTTGTCTATATTTCCAAGTTCGAACGGTGCTTCATCCTCTGTACTCTTCCAGAGTTTCATCAATATGTCCTTGTATGTTTCTGCCTGTTCATCACTCAGACGTGTATCTCCATTTTGAAGTTTATGGTAAATTTCCTCCATCACTTCTTTTATTCTGATTTCTGACATACCTTTCTCCCTCATATCAATCAACTACTTCCATTCCAGAAAGATCAACCAGCTCTTCAAGTTCTCCTTTATTTGCCAGTATTTCTGTCGCTTCTTCCATCGTTGGCTCCTTGGAGTTCAAAATTTCAGCCGTTTTATCCAAACCACTCTGAACTTCCTGATCATCAAGATTTGCCAAACCTGTTATTTTTTCATCTGGAATGATATCATCTTTGCTTGGTTGTTCTGCATTTTTTTCCCGCACTTGTGGTCTTTCGATGAATCTGTCCGAGTAAATATATTCTTTTGGTTCTTTTTTCCAGCGTACAGTTTCTATATCTTCTGCGGCTTTCTTAATCTGTACCGTAGTGATCTTTACTTTTCCTTCTCCGATAAGCTCCTGGGCTTCTTCCAGTGTCTTATGCTGTTCATCCGTCAGCTCCAGAACAGCGTAGTTGACTGCCAGATTTGCAATCCGCTCCAGTTCCCAGCAATTTCGATCTTTGAGATATTTCTTAAGTTTTTCCTGCCTTTCTTCTTTTTCTGGCCAGCATGGTGCAAGAAAAGATTTCATAACTTCTGTAAGCTCTTCTTCTCCAAACTTACGGACAGGACAGATTGTAAAAAACTTCTGCAAACGCTCTGGCAATATCTCCGCACTCTGTGCAGTTGCCAGTATGACTGCATCTTCTGCATCATTCATAATCTGCTCTATCCCAAATGCAAGCGTTGTTCTTGCTTCTTTCTTTTTTATCTGATCCAGCGAATACAAAAGAAGGATTTTTTTACCAGTCGTAATTTCGTTATAGATAGTTTCTATCTGTTCTCTGAGTTCTTTTTTGTCTTTGGAAAGATCTTCGCCATATACCTCATATGCCTTGTAGCCTTTCTCTTCCCACTCCCCGGCTGCTGCCCTGATCAGAGTTTTTTTGCCAAGATGAAGTTCTCCGATGAATAACAGACCTTTCTCTTCCGGATCAAATGCATAGTTAAAATAATTGATCCAGTTTTTTCTTCCTACCAGATCTCCAAAACTTAGTTTTCCATGATATTCCTGGATAATCTTTTTCTCCCATTGCAGTCCCATATCATTTTCTCCCGGTTTATATGCCAAAAGAAAACTCACAAGGAGTTTTCTTTTGGATTAAGTACTGTTTATTTTTTTACGAATTCAACAGAAAATCCTCTGGTAGCTTCTTTCATCAGATTGTATTTTTCTGCAGAAAGGAAAATTCTGTTTGTGATCAGGCTTGCCCATCCACCGGTATCATTGATCCAGAATCCGGTCACACTTCCATCCTGTGCGTAGGAAAATCCTGCAACAGATACCATATGATTGCGTAAACCAGGATAAAAGGCTGCAATCTGGTCTTCTACCGGTACACTTTCCGGATCTTCCAGCATTCTCAGCAGAACTTCCATCTGAAATTCAGGATCCACTTCTCTGCTGAAAAGTTCGTCCTGAGAAAGATCTTCTGCCATCACACCAAGCATCACGCTTTCTCCCTCACGAAATCTCCGTGCGACTTCCTCCAGTTCCTGTCCTGGCAGCCCCGGTATATCCTCCATCCAATCCTGCTCAACTGCCTCAAACTGAAGATTTTTGCTTCGGATAAAGCATTCTCTGTTTTCTGTCGATGTACCTCCCTCTTCCGTGCAGATACCTGCTGCTGTAAATTCAGCAACTCCATCTGCTTCTGTAAGCCGGGATCCCGTCTGCTGGTTTACCATATTACAGGAAGCAATAATTCCACAGGTTCCGTAAAATCCCTGCACCGAATTTCCCTGCAGCAGAGTAAAGAAGGGATCATAGGATATATCAAATGCTGTATCAGCCATTCCGCTGAATCTGGTATGCAACTCATCTGCCGGATAATACAGCGCATTTCTGACTCCGCTTATCTCATTGTTCAGTGCTTCAACCGTCTCGCTGTCTCCTGCTGCCTGCAGTGCTTCTTTTAATTTTTCCAGGTATTCCAGATAACGTTCTCCAGACTCCTGATGCGCAACTGTGGCAGGACATATACATTCATTAAAAATAAATGCCTTCTGAATATCCATAAACGGATTGGAATTAAACATGTTTCCATCCTGCGGTATGCTCTGGAAATGAGTATTACCTTCTTTTAATACGCTCTTGCTCTTGTCGCCGAACAGTGATTTTCTTGTATGTTTCCGTGGTGTATCACTATTTTCCTGATTACCTTTGTCGTCTTTACCGCCTTTATTTTCTCCCTCATCGCCGTCCTGAGTCCTGTTGATGTTCATCTTGGCTTCCCAGGCCTCCAGTTCTTTCATATAACTGTTGATCGGTGCAAAGATTACTTTGCTCAGTGACTTCTTATAGATTTCCGCATTCAGACGGATTTTTCCTGAAACTACAGCTTCTACAGATTCCTCATCATTTAATCCCTGCTCATCGCTGATTGTGATAAGTTCACGCTTTACATTATTAATCAGGGCATCGATATCACGGTAGCTGCAGTTTTTAAAATCTTTTGCCATTTTTTCCCAGGAAATACTGTCATCAATCTGTATCGAGGCTTTATTAAATTTAAACTCAAGGTAATGTGTGATCGCTGCCTGATCCGGAAGCGGCACTCTTTCCAGCTTCATTCTGCTGCTCATGGCAATATCAATCTTCTGTGGGAAGTTTGTTGCCGCCATAAAGAATACTTCTTTTCCTGAACTCTTCATATGGTTGAACGCTGTAAGAAAAGCTTCCGTAAGGGACACCTTATGAGGTGGCAGATCCGGAGTATTACGATCTGTACACAGGTTATCGATTTCATCCAGAAACAGAATACACGGAGCACAATCCTCTGCTGTACGGAAGATTTCCTTAACTCTTTTTTCAGATTCACCCTGATATTTACTCAGAATGTCACCGGATTCAATACTCATATATTTGTATCCGTCTTTCATCAGTTCATGGACAAAAGCTTCGATCAGGTAAGTTTTGCCGCATCCAGGAGGTCCATAGAAAAGGAAACCAGTCATTGCATCCATTCCAAACAGTTCAAAGAGTCCTTTTTTGTCTGCATTTTTGACATGCTTCCTGAGTTCTTCCTTCATGTACTCCATTCCGGCAACATCATCAAACGACTGTTTCGGAGTTTCACAGAACCAGCCTTTTTTTGTCTCATCATCTACTGTATTGTCATCCTCCGAAGACTTACTGGCGGCTGCAATGTTTTCATTTTTCTTACTCTTGATGTGTTCCAGGATTCTCTTGCATGCATCCAGATGCTCTGCCCTTCTTTTTTCCCATTTACGAAGTTCATAAGAATCCTCTCGATTTCCCAGAAGTGAAGTAATCTTGCGGCAGCATTCTGATGCTTCAGAATGAAGTTCTGCCAGTTCTGATGTATACGGATCCGCTGCAGTACTGATTTCGATCCTATTATGGATTCTTCTATATTCTCTCTGAATATCCTGAAGCATCTCCAGATAATTATCTACACTCATTTCTTATCCTCCGCTTTGCTGCCTGTAATAAAATCAAAAGTCATCTTTGGTGCTTCTGTTTCTGTCTCTTTTTCTTCGTCCGCTTCATGCAGGATGACTTCGTGATATGTTTCCACAAACAGTCCGTTTGCAGCTTTCTGGATCAGTGCTTCCATCTCTTTTCTGGAATACTTCTCATAAATCTTCTCCAGTTCCTGATAATATTCTTTTTCGGTGATCTCCGGAACAGAATTCTTTGCTTTGTCTGCCGGTACTGCAATCTGAGAAGCTTCTTTGTTGAGTTCTACTCCGTCTTTTGTATCAAGGATCTCACGAACCTTTACACATAACTGATCCTCTGATTTTCCGAGAGAGAAATTAAACCATGTTACTGTTTTTTCTCCATCTTTTGTTATAACGAAAGGAAGGGAGCTGAATTCTGTCAGAGCCCTGTTTCTTTCCATAAGTTTTCTTACGTCACTGAATTTCATAGCGGTATCCTCCTTATATTTACAGTCAGTTCAGACTTTCTGATTCAAGTTCTTTGCGGATCTGTTCGTATTCCTTGTCCATATCACGGTTCTGGTACATATTGTCCAGAATATCATCTGGTGAAATATTTATTGCATCTCCACTCTTCCAGCATTTTGCTGCATAGTCAGGATCCTGGATCCATTTCTCGATATCCTCTACATCCATAATGTTCTGAAGCGGAGTACGGTCATCCTGAACCATGTCCATGTTCCGGAAGATCTTAAGTGTTTTCATAAGGCTCTTGCCTGCCCCACCGGAAGAAGCATCCATTTTTGCAGCCTCTTTCTTGATCTTGCGGATATCCCAGGTTCCGATGTCGCCACTCAGCTGATTGATTGCGGTCAGGGCTTCCTGCATATCTGTCATGGTCTTTTTAAGTTCAAAATCTTCTCTCTGTTCCTCAATACGGATTTTGGCAGCCTGGATGATCTGGTTGGAGTAATAAGCCACTCCCATCTTGGCACGTCTTCTTGGATTTTTTTTGCCTTCCTGTTCCTCGATTCTTGCCTGTTCCAGTTCGCTCCAGAACATTTTCTGAAACTGTTTTTCTGATTTGAGAAGTAATTCTTCTGTATCAAAAATATCATCTCTGATATTTTCTTCTTCAATCCTTCTCTGGGTTTTTTCTTCTTTTTTGCGTTCTCTTTCCTGTGCTTTCTTTTCGGCAGCAGTCATTTTGTTTTTATTTTTCTTTTCGAATAATCTGTCTAAAATCGGTTTTCCCATTCTTATCACCCCTACTGTATAATTGTGCTGCGATGCTCTTCGCTGTGTCTTTCTCTGCGCTCCTCAAGCTGAAGTTCTCTTTCACGCTCTTTCTGTGCCTTTTCTTTTTCTTCCTGTTCTTTACGTTTCTGTTCTTTTTCGGCCTTTTTGCGTCGTTCTTCTTCTTCTCTTTCTGCCTGAATATCTCCGTAGTATTCTCTCATCTTTCGAAGATCTTCGTCAGTAATCGCATTCTGGAACATCGTTTCTATTGTGACATCAACATTTTGATTAAAGTTTTTGAGACGTTCCGTTTCGTTCTCAGCTGCTTTTACATCGTCTTTAAAGTCCTGATGAAGACGCTCCAACTGTCCCATTGCTACATTTCCAAACAGTTCCGGTGAACCAAATGCCATAAGATTGATATTTTTCACTGTATTTCCGATAACCTGGAGATTCTGTTCTTTTTTGCCTTTGAGAAGTTCTACGGCTTTGAGTTTGTTTCGGGCATCTATTGCATTGTTTAATGCATTTACATACTGCAGCACCTGTCTGGTAAGAGGCTCTTTTTTCATTTTGACCTTTGTAACTTTATCAGGAAGATCCGGATCATAATCTCGCAGTTCTTTTTCCTGTTTCTCTGCCTTATCTCTATCGTCTTTTAGTTCCTTTGTATAAATTTCCAGTTTGTCAAGCGACTCGTTTACGCGATCTATGTATTCCTGACATCTTCCGAGCAGAAGAAGTGTATCGATTTCTTTTCTTCGTTTACGGGCAATCATTTCTTTGTGCTCTTCATTAGAATAGATAAATGGTGTTCTTGTAAACTTCACGCCCTCTGCGATTCCCTTAAGAAGCTGTGTCGCTGTTTTTTCATTACCAGCTTCCACTGCCGCCCCGAACAGACCAACCAGCTGTAAAATATCTTCATCAATTTCTCTGGTATCTACATCGGAAATCGTTGCATCCTCCAGTATCCATCTAATATTATCTATCACCTTTGCATAGTTTCTGACCGCTTCAACACTGATTCTGCTTTCCTTTTGTTCTGCCAGCATTTCAATATTTTCAAGATCAATATTGTCCAGTGCACGCTGAATCCTTTTGCCGCCTTTTGCGTGTTCGTCAATCTTTGCTCTCTGTTCGGCCAGTTTTCTTTTTTCTTCTTCTTTACGCTGCCTTTCAGCTTCCATTGCTGCCTCCCGGGCAGCCTGGGCTTCTTTTTCTTTTTTGTTTTTCTTTAAAAAATCTAACATTTTCTGCACTCCTTCTATCTTGTTATCAGATCAAATATATCCAGGATGATGTGGCGAATTCCGGCGATGACCAGTATCGGTACCATGGCAAGCACTGCTGCCAGTAATACATAAATGATGAATTGCAGTCCATAATAAATGTACTGTCCCTGAAGTTTATCAGGTGCAGTCAGCACCGGAAGTTTCGTAATATAAAAGCCGATCACAGTCAGCAAGATCCCGCCTCTGTAACAATGGCCGATATATTTCATTGTATCATCTTCGTATCCTGTCACAAAAATGCCGATCATGGACAGTACAAAGATCAATCCATAAACGATTCCCTCTACAAGCAACGCTTTTGTACTTATCTCACTGCCTGCCGAAAACAAATACATCCATGCAAAGATTCCTGCCACAAACAAAATTGCAATAAAGACAACAGATCCGATTCCCATCATTCCGAGCTGTGAAAACAGATTTCCTGAATTTCTTCTGTTTCTCATTCCTGTCCCCGTCCCTTTGCTTATTTATCAAGTATGCAGAAGCTCTCTGTCTCTGCATAGCGATCTGCCGTTCCGAGAACAACTGTGTAATCCATACCGCCCTGTGACTTAAGTCCTGCTTTCCAGAAGGAACGGATGTCCGGTGCTTTGAGGCTGATCTCTCTTCGTACTTCTCTGCCGTCATTGTTGATAAACAGGGTCAGTGTCATAGGCTCACCGGCTTCCATTCTTGCGAAGTCCTCCTGAAACCAGGTACACTGATCTTTATCCAGATTCTGTAACTGTTTTCCAATCGGAATCCGGTCTGTCTGCGCGAGGACCAGTTTGTTTCCGTCTTCTTTGTACTGATAGGTTTCCATCTCGACAGTGATTTTTTTGAGGATGTTTTCTTTGTAGTCATGGACCGCTGTTTTTACTACCGGATCATCTTCTGCTCCGCCGACAACAGAAATCTTTGGGAAACCGCAGCGTTCGCATACATTGCCTGTCAGTTCTTTATTACATATAAGACATTTCATTTTAATTTCCTCCATTTTCCAGATAATTCAAAAGTTGATTATAAATCTCTCTGCTTTGTTCTATACTTTCCTTTGTCTGTGTCAGACTGTCCTGAAAATGTCTCTGCAGTTCTATTGCCCTGCTCTGATCGAAGAACCATCCGCTTTCCAGAATCTGTTCTTTTGTGAAGGACTCGTAGAGTTCTTTCAGATCTTCCTGATTTCTTCGTACCGTCAGAAGCGACTCTCCAAAGCTTTCTTCCAGTTTCTCCAGTTCTTTGTCCACGTGCTTCTGTTCTTTGCACTGCCAGGAGTATTCCTCTTTTTTGTCTGTGAGGAGCTGTTTGTCTGCATTGATCTTCTGCTGGATCTCTTCGATCGCAGCTTCTGTCTGCTGGATTTCTCTTTCGGTTTCTGCTTTCTGATTTCGCATGGACTCTGCTGTTTCCATGAGTGTCCGTTTTTTTTTGTGCAGATCTTCTACCCGTTCTTCCAGATCCTGAAGTTCCTGATTTTTCTGATTCAACTCTGAAATATGCGGCTGTAGTCCCTGTTTCTTATTTTCCAGTTTCTGATCCATTTCCGCAATGTGCTGCTGTATCTCCTGTTTTTTGATTTCCAGTTCCTTTTCCTGTTCTGCAATGTACTGCTGGTATTTCTGTTTTTCATTTTCCAGTTTCTGCCCGGCCGCCTGAAATTCGTCTTCCCGTACTTTCTGCTGCTGCATTACTGCCGGAATTTTGGTTTCCTTGATCTGTGCAGTTTCTTCCCGGAGTTCCTGGCATTTCTCTTCGATACTCTCGGCAAGCCGGATTGCGTTTTCTTTTTCTTCGATCAGTTTCTCATATTCATCGATCTTTGCCCGATTGTCTCCAATCTTCTGAAGAGTTTCTTCCAGTTCGGCAACGATCTGCTGTTTTTTGTTTATTTCTTCCTCTATGGATGTAAGCTGTTCCATAGCTTCCTGGAGTTTCTTATTTGCTCCGTTCCATACCGGGCGGTGATCCGGATCGTCGAATTTCTCCTGATTTCTGCTCTGGATCTTGGCAAGTTTCCGGGCGAGATTACAGATAAAAAGAATTGCATCGTCCTCTTCCTGGTCATCATTCCCAAGTTTGAGGCGGGTCAGTTCTCCACAGCCATTCTGGAGATCCCGACAGATATCTGTAACTACAAATCCCATAATATCCCGGACAGTGATCTCTTCTTTTTGTTCCAGACGCTGCAGCGTATCCTCCGTCAGTTTAAATTCCATATATATGTACCTCCGTTTTCTGGCTTTCGTACAGGTCATCCATGTTCTGTATCTCGCTTGCCAGTTCCTGTTTTGCGATATCTGCCTTTGTCATCTGTTTCTGCATAGAACCATTCAGATTATTCAGCCGTTTCAAAAGTTCCGACATCTCTGCCACACTTCCTCCCGTCGGCTGCGAAAGTCCAAGACTTGCCGAATCCAGTGTTTCTTTGATGCTCTGGATATTACTAAGCAGTACTTCATTTAATTTCGCATAACGCTTGATCCACTTTTCCGCAGCAGAAATATTGGCATCCAATTCTTTGAGCCGCAGGCTCTGTTCCGCTGTAAACACGCTGTCTTTCATCTGCAGTTCTTCGTCTATAGAGCCCGCAAAGCCAGATCTCTTTTCCAGGTTCCGGTTTAATTCTGACATGCGGCGATTGATCTCCTGCTTCTGAGATTCATAATTATTCAGACACTCCATCAATGTTACTGACATCCTGATCGCAGCATCGTAAGTCTGCTGTTTTTCTTTTTCGATTCCTTCTTCGTAATAACTGCCATTTCCCGCAATCTTGTACCAGATATCATTGATGATCACTGTAACGGGACTGTATCTCAGATCTCTGGAATGTGTCTGATACAGTCCTGTATATTTCTGCATTTGAATCACACACTGTGTAACGTAGGTTTCGATATCTTCATAGTCATTGGAAATATTCCACGGTGTCCGCACATGATCCATGATTCTCTGAACCTTGAGGCAGTTTTCATCCCAGCGGATCCCGTATTCTTCACGCTGTTTTTCTAATTCTTTCTTAAGAAGATTCATTGCATTCAGGGTCGAGCCTTCTCTGGTAAATACAGGGTAGCGTACACCTCGCTTCCACTGCACATTTTTGACTTTTTGTTTCCAGACTTCGTCCTTCGGTTCCTCTGCCAGAAGATGATTTATTTTATCCCATGTTTTGCCACTATCCAGGCTCCTGCGCATGGCTCTGAGAGAATGTGCTGATTCTCTTTCCATAAAAGGTTTCAGCTCCATCAGTGATTGCTGGTCACTGGCATATATGTACAATAGATCCGCATATGTTTTCCATCTGTTTCTGTCACCCTGGAAAGTTCCCTCAATGATCATCCTATGAAGCATATTGGAAATGGAATTCTGATCCATCTGATTCCATACCTGCATTCGTTTTCCATATTTCAGATTCATATTCTGATAAAAAGAAAGTTTCTCCCGGCTCTTCAATATGTCCGCCACTTCTTTAAACAAAAAAGCATCTTCTTCTGCCAGAGCACACAGTTCTCCAAAGGAGTCCTCTGCCGCCTTAGATGCAACAAGCAGGATCATACAATTGTCTTTATTTCCATCTGAGGCAGCTCTTAAGTTTTCCCTGAATGTGCCGGTTCGAAGCAGGTTCAGCATCATAGACAGTGGAATTACAAATGCGTATTTCTTATCTTGCTTCATCAGTATCTGAATGCGCGTCAGGATTGCTTCTTTTTTGCCACGCATACAGTACTGTCTGTGTTTTCTCTGTGCTGTTTCTGTTTTGTAGATCATTCCACCAAGATAGCCTGCCTCTACCGGAAAAGCATCCGCTGATTTCTGATCCATGCAGTATACGGAGATTTCTTCTTTGCTTCCAAGAAATGTCTTGATGGCGTTTTCCTGTTTCAGAAAATAAATTCCATCGTAATTCTGTTTACTGATATTATGATAAAGGAAATGTGTCAGATCCAGTTTGAGAAGACAGTCCAGATAATAATCATCTTCTTCTGCAAACAGAAAATGAATCAGTCCTTCTTTTGAATCAAATCCTTTCATACGCTCATTCTCCTTTTTTATTTGGAAGAATATACCGGTCTTACAGCTGTGATATCAAACAGATCTGAGAATTTGGCAAGTTCTATGAGCTTGCCTTTTTCTGTAAATTTCTGTTTGAGAAGGTCGTACTCATGTACATGAACTCTCAGGATTTCTGAGGAATCCAGTGAAAATCCGATTGCTGCAGTCTTGTACTGGTTTGTGATAAGACCGAGTAGTTTGCTTCTGAATTCTTCTCTCAGCGGCACTCGGAGAGCTGTTTCTTTTTCATGTCCCATGTTGATAACGAATTCCTTTACGCCGCCTGACGCCATAAAGACGATCACCGGCTGTCCGTTCTCGTAGCTTGGAAAATATGGGATATCGTATTTGATATCTGCTCTGTATCGGAATGCATAATTTACTTCCGGGTTTCCGTCCTGTCCTGTCTGGTACAGTGCGATCGAATATGGTGCTGTCTGACGGATTCCTACGATTCCTGATGCAAACAATGCCGCACCATAGGAAATTGCTTTCTCACGGTCTTCTTCCTTCTGGATGATGTCCTTCATGCTGCCGTCAAGACTGCCGTTTTCAAAGACTTCGTCTACCTGTTTGCGAACAAGATAATAATTGCCGAAACCGCCTACAAGTGCGATCTTGAATTTCTCATCATCACTGGTATCAATGTTATGCTTCTTAATAAAATTCTTCATCTCCACAAGTTTGGAGCCAAGAACGTCACGGATCACTTCATCGTAAACTTCCAGAAGTGTTGCATAACTGATGACAACTTCTTCATCTTTGTATTCCAGTGTATCGAATTCTTCTTCCTCCAGATCCTCAAGATCCATTCCATTGTAGGCAATAAACTGGCTTCTGATCTCTCCGGTTCTCGCTACAATGCTTGCCTCCAACTGATTTACAAGGCGGTAAAATTTGCCGTCCGGCTGTGGAAGATCATCCGGATCCCATAGTTCGTTTTTGATAAGGGCACGCTCTGCCACACTTTCCATGTAACGCATACCTGCCTGCCCGATCTTACCTTCTGTATTCTCCCCGGCTCCTGTACTTTCCAGGACTTTGATCTGCATCGCCTGTCTGCCATCCGGTCCTGGTTCTGCACTGATACTGGTCAGATTAATATCCAGTGTTCCTCCACCGTAATCGACAAGAAGGATGTGTCCGGAAAATGGTTTTCCCTTAAGGACCATATAATTATACGCAAAAAAAGCACCTGCACAGGAAGGTTCACTGACAACCTTGACTCCCTCTGGTCTCACGTTCGGCAGCTGCTGACAGATATCTCTGAGTGTTCCTCTTCCTGATACGGTATTCATTTCCTGAAACCAGACTTCCGGTGCTCCGATTACCAGATTATCAATCTCTGATTCTCCACATTTTGCTTCTGCCATCTGTACGATATTTTCAAGAAACTCCTTTGTCAAACGTACTGGTGTATATTCCTGGTCAAATCCTCTCTTAGCCAGTTCATCCTGATCATTTTCGGAAATAAGCATCTTAAATCCACCAAACATTCTTGTTTTGATCTGACCGGTGGCATTCTTGGCTGTGACACCGAAGCTTAATTTTTCTTTTTTCAGTGCTGCGACAGTAGGAATACACGGTGATGTCATTCCACCGAGCAGCAGTGCATCCAGTGATTTATTATTTTCATCGTATAACGATGCAATCGTATAAGTACTTCCAAAATCAATTCCCAGATTCATACTGTTCTCCCCTAAAACTGCTATTTTTTCTCTGTTTTCTGAATTTTTATAAATATTCAGAGTACTTCTTTTTTATTATACCGTCTTGAACTATCAAAAGCAACAAAAGTATTTCTCAATTTCCGTTATCTTTGTACTTATCGAACAATTCTTTCATCCATATACTTTCATCCATATATGATAACAAAGAATTTATCAAATTTGTTTTTTCTGTGTTTCGGATATCAAAAACAGCATCATAGCTTCACACTACAATGCTGCATTCTTAATTCTCGTTATTTCTTTTTTCTGCTGAGTTTATTCACAAAGCTTGTAAACTTGCCCGGATTTTCTTTGTCCAGTGATTTCGCGTAGACGCCTTTGATCCAGCTTGTGATCACGTCGATCAGAAGCGGTGCGAAGGTCATCAGGATGAATACCAGGATGATCATTCCAAAGTCCAGGGAGCCAAGTCCAAGAAGCTTCTGGAAGATGACTGCCGCGCTGAAGAAGATGAACTGCATGCCGTAGATGATGACCTTACGGTAAGTGTTCAGCGGTGCGTAGACAGTCTTTAATGCTGCCATGTAGTTCCATCCCGTTACCAGCACACACGCCGTACTCAGCATGTCATTGGAATGGTAAACGTTCTGACAGACAAGCATGACTGCGAATACACAGGATGTAATGGTAAGTGCTGCCGGGAACGCATTCAGGAACACATGTCTCAGGAAGGTGTGATCAATCTTGTCGTAATTGTTTTCCTGGGCAAGAAGGAATGTCGGGATTCCGACTGCACAGGCACTGATCAGTGACATCTGGATCGGCTCAAATGGATAAGCGTTTCCAAAGAAAATGGTCAGCAGCGACAGCATAACGGAAAACATCGTCTTGATCAGGAACATGGATGCTGCTGTACGGATGTTGTTTACGACTCTTCGTCCCTGATTTACAATGTGGGGCATGGATGCAAAGTTTGAATCCAGAAGCACCACATTTGCAATGTTCTTTGCGGCATCGCTGCCCTGTGCCATTGCAATACTGCAATCGGCTTCTTTGAGGGCAAGAACGTCGTTGACACCATCACCTGTCATCGCTACGGTATGGCCCTGTTTCTGGAGAGCCTGTACCATTTCTTTCTTCTGCTGCGGTGTTACACGTCCAAAAACGCTGTATTTCGCAACAGCTTCCTCAAGCTGTTCTTCTGTTTCCAGTGTTGTCGCATCTACGTAGTTCTCGGCATTCTTGAGCCCTGCACGTTTCGCGATTGCGGAAACTGTGACAGGATCATCACCGGAGATCACCTTGAGGTCAACCTCCTGGCTGTCAAAGAACTGTAACGTATCCGGTGCTTCTTCTCGGATGACATCTGTCAGAAGGAGAAGTGCAGCCGGTTCAAGGTTCTCTGGAAGTTCTGTTCCCTCTGCCATCTGCGTGCTGTGCGCCAGCACCAGGACACGAAGTCCTTCTTCGGCATAGTTCTGACAGACATCCAGGATATCTTCTCTTCCCTCCGGGAACAGGAACTGTGCCGCTCCCATCAGGTATGTTCCGTTGTCTTCAAATACGGCTCCGCTGTATTTCCTGTCGGACGAAAACGGAACGATATGCTCCAGTGTCATGGAAGACTTCGCCGGGAAACGTTTACGCAGAGCGTCGATCGTCGCATTCTGATCTTTGAGAACGTACATGAGGTTTGCCATCATGTTCTCGATCTCGTGAAGATCTGGCTCATCCTCATCTTCTGTCGGAATTTCATCAGTATCTTTATTCTCGGAAGCTTCACTCCATGGTTCCACGCGCTCCACGCACATGGTTCCTTCTGTGATGGTTCCTGTCTTGTCCAGGCAGAGGGTATCTACTCTTGCCAGTGTTTCAATACAATACAGCTCCTGTACCAGAGTTTTCTTGTTCGCCAGAACGAGTGCTCCGAGCGTCAGTGCCACACTGGTAAGGAGGACCAGTCCTTCCGGGATCATTCCCAGAACACCGGCCACCATGCTTACGATAGAATCCTTGAAAGTATTTCCTACTACATAGTACTGTTTGTAGAATAACAGTGCGCCCAGCGGAACGATGATGATACTGATCACTTTCAGGATCGCATTCAGGGAATTCTTAAGTTCTGAGTTATGACGCTTGAATTCCTTCGCTTCGCTGGTGATCTGTGCTGCATAGTTATCCTTGCCAACATGAATAATCTGACAGCAGGCTTCTCCTGATGTCACGAAGCTTCCGGAAAAAAGCTCATCACCCACGTTCTTTGGAAGGTTGTCGGATTCACCGGTCAGGAGAGATTCATTGACCTCTACACTGCCCTCCAGCACCTTCGCATCCGCCGGAACCTGATCTCCGGTCTTGAGACAGACCAGATCATCAAGTACCAGGTCTTCGGTAGGAACGGTCCATTTCTTTCCTTCCCGGATGACGATGGATTTCTTCGCTGTCAGGATAGCCAGCTTGTCAATCGTCTTTTTCGCACGGATCTCCTGTGCGATTCCGATCAGAGTATTGATGATGATGATCCCTACAAAAAACGCGTTCTTGTAAGAGCCAACCATCAGTACCAGGATAAGGAGCACCAGATTCAGGAAGTTGAAGAAAGTCAGGGTGTTTTCTCTGACGATCTGCTTGTAAGTCCTGGTATTCGGATTCTCGTCCGCATTGACCTTACCCTGCTCGATCCGTTCATTTACCTGTTCGTCTGTAAGTCCTGTCAACATTTCACCTCACAATTTACTGATCACTTTGTTCACAGTCAATTTCCTGCAAACAGTGATTTCTATTTTACCGTCGATGTTTCTCCCCTCACAGCCGCTTTTTAATTAATATTCTTCTTCCTCTTCGCCTTCGCTGATGTCTGACTTCGGTTTGTCCAGTCCTTCGATCACGATGTTATGTTTCTGTGCGTAGTCCCACAGAGCTGCATGGATTGCTTCTTCTGCAAGAAGGGAGCAGTGTACTTTGACCGGCGGAAGTCCGTCAAGTGCTTCCATAACGGCTTTATTTGTGATCTGCATTGCTTCTTCGATCGTTTTTCCCTTAACCATCTCTGTTGCCATGCTGCTTGTTGCAACTGCTGCACCACAGCCGAATGTTTTGAATTTACATTCTTTGATGATATGTGTTTCGTCATCAATGTCAAGGAACATTCTCATGATATCACCGCATTTTGCGTTACCAACTGTTCCTACACCGCTTGCGTCCTCAATTTCTCCTACATTCCTTGGATGCTGAAAATGATCCATAACTTTTTCACTGTACATAATATTTATTCCTCCTGTTTTCGTCTTTTATCCGATTATTGTCTTATTATTACTGCTGATGTTTTTTCATGAAATCTTCATACAGAGGAGACATGCTTCTCAGATATGGCACGATTTCTTTCAGTTTGTCTACTGTGAAGTCAATGTCTTCCTTAGTTGTCTCTTCACTTAAGGTAAGTCTCAGAGAACCATGAGCAACTTCATGAGGCACGCCGATAGCAAGAAGTACATGGGACGGATCCAGGGAACCTGATGTGCAGGCAGATCCGCTTGATGCACAGATGCCATTCTGGTCGAGCATCAGAAGCATGGATTCTCCCTCGATGAACTGGAAGCTTACGTTTACGTTGTTCGGAAGACGTTTCACTCTGTCACCGTTCAGTCTGGAGTATGGGATCTCTGTTGTAAGACGATTAATCAAATAATCTCTCAGTTCGATCTCCTTCTCTGTACGCTCTTTCATGTTTTTCATTGCACGCTCTGCTGCTGCGCCGTATCCTACGATTCCAGGAACATTTTCTGTACCTGCACGACGTTTACGCTCCTGTGCGCCGCCATGTACGAAGGATCTGATCTTAACGCCCTTACGGATGTAGAGGAAACCGATTCCCTTCGGTCCGTTGATCTTGTGTCCGCTGGAGCTTAACATATCGATGTTGCATTCATCTACATCGATCGGAACCTGACAGAATGCCTGAACTGCATCTGTGTGGAACAGGATGCCGTGTTCTTTGGCGATACGTCCGATTTCTTTGATCGGCTGGATGGAACCGATCTCGTTGTTTGCAAACATAACGGAGATCAGAATGGTCTCTGGTGTGATCGCTTTCTCCAGTTCATCAAGGCGCACGATACCGTTCTCATCTACATCGAGGTATGTGATCTTTGCGCCTCTTTTTTCGAGGTATTCACATGTATGAAGGATCGCATGATGCTCGATCTTGGTTGTGATGATGTGGTTTCCTTTGGATTTGTATGCTTCAAAAGTAGCTTTGAGTGCCCAGTTGTCAGCCTCGCTTCCGCCTGCTGTGAAGTAGATTTCTTCTTTCTTTGCGTTCAGAACATCTGCGATCTGCTGTCTTCCTTTGGTCACTGCTTCTTTGCTTTTCTGTGCAAAATCATAGATGCTTGACGGGTTTCCGTAGTATTCTGTAAAATATGGCAGCATTGCCTCAACAACTTCCGGAGCAGTCTTTGTTGTAGCTGCGTTGTCCAGATAGATTAATTTACTCATGTTTTTTTCCTCCTGCTTAAAAATAAAAATGAATTTTACATTTTTTCTTTTTGTTTTTTCCGGCTTTCCTCGATCAACTGATCCAGCATCATGGTGTCTACCGCCTGTGTGATACTGTCGTTGATTCGTTTCCACACATATTTCGTGACGCAGATATCATGGTTCTCACAGGCACTCTCATCTTCCATCCCGGAACACTGTGCCGCTTCCAGGCTTCCTTCTAGAACCCTCAGGACATCCCCCACGGAAATCTCCTCTGCCGGTCGACCCAGACGATAACCGCCGCCCGCACCTCTGGTGCTCTCTACCAGACCTGCTTTCTTGAGCTTCGCCATGAGCTGTTCCAGATAACTGTCTGAAATATTCTGTCGGCCTGCAATGCTCTGAATGGAGACGGCTTCTGTTTCACAATGCAGACCCAGGTCGATCAGTGCTTTAAGACCGTATCTTGCTCTTGTTGACAGTTTCATCCACTCACCTCTTTAATTCCTAGTGTTTTCGTCGGATTTATTTCAAGACTTACTTTAACAGAATACATTTGTTCTGTCAAGGAGGTTTCGTGCATATACTGACAAAAAAAGCACCAGGTGCTTTCTATGTCAAAAAAAGCTTTTTTTAAGGGGACTTTTCTTCTCACATGCGCCGGTCTTTTGAGCCGCGTGATCGGCTTTTTTTATAGGATATTCCTGTCTCATGCGATTGGTGCAGAGGGGATCGGCCTGTTCCAGCTTGCCATTCCGCTTCAGACACTTCTGCTTGCCGTCACTGCCTCTGGAATACAGACCGCCCTTTCACGGCTGGTCGCCGCTCATCTCGCAACAGGTGAGGACAAAAAAGCCCGGGACTTTTTCTGTCTGGGGACTTTTTTTGCCTTTGCACTTTCCTGTGCAGCCTCTGCCCTGCTTTATCTGCGGGCAGATTTTTTTGCTGTGCAGATCTTAAAGGAAGCACGCACGGAGGAACTTGTTCGGATCCTTTCTTTCAGTATTCCCTTTGCCACGCTCCATTCCTGCATCAACAGTTATTATTTTGCCCGTAAAAAAACGGAATTTCCTTCCGGATTACAGCTTATTGAGCAGATCGTACGCGTCGGTTCTTCGTATCTTCTGTATCTTGTCTGTATTTCTGAAGGTACGCCTGTGACTGCCGTGATTGCTGCTGGCGGCACACTGGTCTCGGAACTCGTTGTAGCTGTTCTGGCGCTGCTTATGATCTCTCTGCATTTTCAGAAATATGCGCATAAAATTTTTCACATTGAACTGCCTTTTGCCTGTCTGAAGGAAATCTGCCGGACTGCTTTCCCTGTGACGCTGAACCGCCTGCTGCTTTCTGTACTCGCCGGTATCGAGGTCGTTCTGATCCCGCAGCGACTTCGGATGTATGGGCTTTCCGTTTCGGAATCACTCAGTATCTACGGGATTTTTACAGGACTGGCGCTTCCGTGCATTCTTTTTCCGGCTACGATCACAAACTCTGCTTCCATGATGCTCATGCCTTCTGTTGCAGAGATGCAGGCGCTTGGATATCGGAAACGTATCCGGTATGTTACCTGGCAGACGATCCGTGCAAGCCTTTTGCTTGGATTTCTGTGCGCGTTTGGTTTTTACTGCATCGGTCCGTTTATGGGGACAGTATTGTTTCACAGTCCGACTGCCGGGACTTACATACAGACGCTTTCTTTCGTCTGCCCGTTTCTTTATCTGAACACAACGCTTACGAGTATCCTGCATGGGCTTGGTCAGACAGGACGAAGTCTTGTACACAGTGCTCTGGGGATCCTTGTCCGGATCCTTTTTGTAGTATTCGCGATTCCGCTTGCCGGAATCCGCGGTTATCTATATGGAATCCTTTTCAGCGAGATTCTTTCCAGCAGCCTTCATATTTATGCACTTATGCATAATTCCATTGCATTACCTATCGACAAGAAGTTTTGAATCGTTTATAATAGTTAATTGACAACTGTTCAGTAGGTAGTATCCCGCGAGGCGTTTTGGCATGTTTTTTGCCAAAATCCCGAGACATGCAAGGCAAAATGCCATCACCGAAGGTGATTTGGAATGCATTTTGACTCGTAACTGTGAGGGTACTGAACAGTTACGTTAGTTGTATACAAAAGCGTTGCGTTAAAACGCAAAAGGGAGGAAAACATGGGATTCAATTTTATTAAGAAATTACCTACACCTGCTGAAATCCGCAATCAGTATCCCATTGATGCTGAAATACAGGCATTAAAAGAAAAACGTGATCAGGAGATCCGTGATGTCTTTACAGGCAAATCAGATAAATTTCTCGCAATCATCGGTCCATGCTCTGCTGACAATGAAGATGCTGTCTGTGACTATCTTCTGCGTCTCCGCAAGGTTCAGGAAAAGATCGAAGACAAAGTTCTGATCATTCCACGGGTTTACACCAATAAACCGCGTACTACCGGTGAGGGATACAAGGGTATGGTCCATCAGCCGGACCCGGAGAAAGCTCCTGACATGCTCGCAGGACTGGTTGCTATCCGCAAAATGCATATTCATGCAATCCAGGAAAGTGGATTTACCTGCGCAGATGAGATGCTCTATCCGGAGAACTACCGTTATCTCTCCGACATCCTTTCCTACGTTGCAGTAGGTGCACGTTCTGTTGAGGATCAGCAGCATCGTCTGACTGTCAGCGGTATGGATATCCCTGCCGGAATGAAAAATCCTACTAGCGGTGATTTCAGTGTTATGATAAATTCTGTTGTTGCAGCTCAGGCTTCTCATCGTTTCATCTACCGAAGCTGGGAGGTGGAGACAGATGGAAATCCTCTCGCACATACAATTCTGCGTGGTGCGGTCAATAAACATGGTGAGGCAATGCCAAACTATCATTATGAGGATCTTCGTCTTCTTCTTGAAAAATATCAGGAAAAAGATCTCAAGAACCCGGCAGTAATCGTGGATACCAACCACTCCAACTCCAACAAGCAGTACGACCAGCAGGTTCGTATCGCCAAGGAAGTTCTGCACAGCCGCAATGTTGATCCGGAACTTCATAAACTTGTCAAGGGTCTGATGATCGAGAGCTATATCGAGCCAGGCAACCAGAAGATCGGCGGCGACCATATTTATGGAAAATCCATCACTGACCCGTGTCTTGGATGGGATGAGTCTGAAAAACTGCTTTATACGATTGCTGAACTTTGCTAAGTATTGTTATTGTTCTGATCAGAAGCAGTAACTTTTGAAATAGTAATTTATGATGCAAAAACCCCGCAGTACAGAACCGTGATATTCTGTACTGCGGGGTTCTTATTTCATTGCTTTGTTGTCTATTTTAATTTCAGTGTCTCGGATGTGCCTTCATATAGACATCGCGCATTTTTGCCACATTCATCCCAAGATAGATCTGCGTGGATGAAATATCGGAATGACCGAGCATTTCCTGCACGCTCTTGATGTCTGCTCCATTCTGAAGCATATGTACTGCAAAGGAATGCCGGAGTGTATGCGGCGTGATATCACGGTAAATGCCTGCCGCCTCTGCATATCCCTTGAGGACTTTCCAGAATCCCTGACGGCTCATGGATCTGCCGGAACAGTTGGTGAACAGGGATTTCTCATTCTTGTTCTTGACGAAATAATCCCGTCCGTGCTCCATATATTCTGCAAGTGCTCTCTTGCTGACGTTTCCGATCGGGATGATCCTCTCCTTATCCGTATCATGACAGATAACATACCCAAACTGCAGATTCAGATCGGACACCTGCAGATGGATCAGTTCACTTACACGCATGCCTGTCGCATAGAGGAGTTCCAGCATCGCACTGTCGCGAAGTCCCTTCGCTGTATTGATATTTGGCTGCTTCAGGAGACGGTCCACTTCCTGAACGGATAAGATCTCCGGCATCTTCTTCTCTACCTTGGGCGGTTTCAGTTCTTCGGACGGATCTGCTGTAACCCTGCCTTCCTTGAAAAGATACTGAAAAAGTGCACGGATGGACGCAATATTCCTGGAAATCGTGGAAGATGCCAGATTCTCAGACTTAAGTTCGCTTAAGTAGCCCTTGAGATCCAGACTTGTCACTTCTGCGAAATCATGAATATTCTGTCCGTCCAGATAACGGATCAGTTTCTTTAAATCCCTCTGATATGAAATTTCTGTATTATTTGATGTATTCTTTGTCGTATGTAAATACGCAATAAATTCCGCGAGTGTTCTTTCCATTTCTTTTATTTCCTGCCTAACCCTGTACCATGTCTGTCCAACAGGAGGATAATCCTGTCGATTCTTGTTATATATCTGATGTACCATGATTATACTTGCTATTTTACATAAAATCAAACCATTTTTTCGCGAAATTTAACGTAAAATCAATGTTTTTGACGATTTATACAAAATGTCGTTCCGATTATGGTAAACCATACTATATATTGTATTTTTGAAAATATTAATTTTTTATAACACTTTTTTTACCAGCCATTCCAGGATAAATGGATTGCAGTATGCTTCTGTTATCATCCCTCCCAGATACAGGATACCGCACAGAAAAACACGTAAAAAGTACCTGGAGACGCCCCCGGTAAGCATTCCCCTGTTCTTCCAGATCCTCATTGACTGTTCATAACTCTGCCTGTAAAGATAAAAAATACACGGAATATACAACAGATACTGTGGAAACAAAAGTCCCACACCGACCATCCCTCCCTGAAATCCAAACTGCAGAACAGACATGGTAAGCAGAAGCCCTATTTTAATTCCAAGATACATACTGCCTGCGACAGCAAACGGTACTCCAAAAACAGAGATTCCACAGGCTGCCCCGAGGAGATAAACACTTCCTCTCATCCCCAGCACTTGCAGAAAGTACTCCACTCCTGCTTCACTTCCTGCTGCAAAACTCCTGAGAAGGTACATTGCAGAGATCGTCTTCTGATGCCATTCCATCTTCCACGCGATATCCGGCAGGATCATCCCAATAAGGAAGCCTGCCATAAACAGGATCTGCACCGGGCATCCTGTATTCCTGTGCCAGTTCGGAATTTTTTTCATAGCTTCACCCTGTACCAGTCTACGGATCCCGGACAGGAATTAGAACAAAAAAAAGAGTGCGACACTTTATGTATCACACTCTTTGTAAGTATTTCTATAATCCAGAATTGATTACTTCGCGTAATCTACAGCTCTGCTCTCTCGGATGACATTTACCTTAATCTGTCCCGGATATTCCAGTTCAGCTTCAATCTGTTTGGCAATGTCTCTTGCCAGCAGAACCATATCTGCGTCTGTCACGTGTTCCGGTACTACCATAACACGGATTTCTCTGCCCGCCTGTATAGCAAAGGACTTGTCTACACCCTTGAATTCGTTGGTGATATCTTCCAGCTGTTTCAAACGGTTTGTGTAGGTCTCAAGTGTCTCTCTTCTTGCGCCCGGTCTTGCTGCTGAAATTGCATCGGCAGCCTGAACGATACATGCGATAAGAGATTCCGGTTCAACATCTCCATGATGTGATGCAACTGTATTGATAACAATCGGAGATTCTTTGTATTTCTTACAAAGATCCACACCAATCTGGATATGAGAGCCCTCAACTTCATGGTCAATAGATTTACCAATATCATGAAGCAGTCCGGCACGCTTCGCCATACGTACGTCTACACCGATCTCTCCTGCAAGAATTCCGGAAAGCTGTGCTACTTCGATAGAATGCTTCAGTGCATTCTGTCCATAGCTTGAACGGAATTTCATGCGTCCAAGGAGTTTGAGAAGTTCCGGATGGATACCATGAACGCCAACATCCATTGCTGCGTTCTCACCATCCTCACGGATCTGTGCTTCTACTTCTCTCTGTGCTTTCTCTACCATCTCTTCGATTCTTGCCGGATGGATACGTCCATCAACGATCAGTTTCTCCAGAGCAACTCTGGCGATCTCACGGCGGATCGGATCAAAGGCAGATAAAACAACTGCTTCCGGAGTATCGTCAATGATAAGATCTACACCGGTCAGTGTTTCAAGGGTACGGATGTTACGTCCCTCACGTCCGATGATTCTTCCCTTCATTTCATCACTTGGAAGCTGTACTACTGAAATTGTGGTTTCAGCCACATGATCTACTGCACATTTCTGAATGGCATTGACCACGTATTCCTTAGCCTTTTTGTCTGCTTCGTCTTTTGCCTTGTGTTCTAATTCCTTGTAGAGTCTGGCTACGTCTACCTTGACATCATCTTCTACACTTCTGAGCAACTCGTCTTTTGCCTGGTCGGAGGTCAGACCGGAAATTCTTTCCAGTTCCTGTACTCCTTTTTGTTCAAGTTCTTCTACTTTCTTTTCTCGTTTTTGTAACTCAGCAATCTTTGCTGTGCACTCAGCCTCACGCTTCTCAACTACATCAGCTTTCTTATCAACGGATTCCTCCTTTGATAATACACGCCTTTCGTATTTTTGCAGTTCGTTTCTACGTTCCTTGGTTTCCTTCTCCAGTTCGTTTTTCGTTCTGAGAGATTCTTCCTTTACTTCCAATAATGCTTCTCGCTTTTTTGTTTCAGCAGCTTTTAAAGCTTCATCTATGATGCTTCTTGCTCTGTCTTCTGCTGTGCCAACAATTTCAGCGTCCTTCTGAGTTTTATTGTTAACAGCAACCTTGCAAGTAACAGGAACCGCAATAAGCAGTGCGACCACTACAGCGACAATTGCAACAATAATTGTGCTTGCCACAGGAGCACCTCCTTATTTAGTTTTCATTGTACAAATACAGGTACCGTCCATGCTGTGAACAGTAACCAAATACAACAATACAAGTTTAGCGGTTTTTAGGAATTATGTCAAGTTTTTCTATCCATTTGTTTGAATATTTTTACATAATGTAATGTGCAGTTCTTCCAGTGCAGAGGTGATCTCACCCTGCCTGAATCCTCTTCTTGCAAAGTATCCCAGAAGACGGCGCATCTGCCGTTCATCAATTTCTGTATCCGGCGGATATTTCTTCTCGATCTGGCTCAGAAGAAGTGCGTGTTCGTCAGGGGCTTCAAGTTCCTCTGCTTCCTCCCAGGCAGACTGGATCGTCTGTCTGTCCACCCCCTTCTGCTGAAGTTCCTGAAAAATCTTCTGGCGGCTCTTGTCATGTATCCGGTACATGATGTAATTGAATGCATACCTCTCATCATTAATATAGCCAAACTCTCTCACATAGGAGACGGCATCCTCTGCTGCTTCCTCCGAAAAACCAGCCTGGCGGAGACGGTCTGTAAGTCCCCGCTCCGTCCTGTCCATATGTTCCAGAAGACGGAGGGCCTTCCTGCGTGCCTGCTGCTGTTCCTGATAATAGTCTGTCATGGTACTGCTTATTCTTCCTCAGTCTCAGCCGATGCTGCTGCCTTGTCTGCTTCCTTAGCGGCATTCTCTTCCTCCGGGAGCAGGTGGTACTGGATCCTTACCTGCTTCTCGATCTCATCGCAGATCTCCGGATGATCCTTAAGATAGATCTTGACATTCTCACGTCCCTGACCGATCCGCTCACCGTTGTAAGAGTACCATGCGCCGCTCTTATTGACTACGTTGCACTCTGCTGCAAGATCCAGGATCTCACCCTCTCTGGAGATACCTGTACCAAACATGATATCAAATTCTGCCTGCTTGAATGGCGGTGCAACCTTGTTCTTGACTACCTTGACCTTGGTATGGTTGCCGACCATCTCACCGCCCTGCTTGAGAGTCTCAGTCCTTCTGACATCCATACGGACAGATGCATAGAACTTAAGAGCACGTCCACCTGTGGTGGTCTCCGGGTTACCAAACATAACACCGACCTTCTCACGAAGCTGGTTGATAAAGATGACCACGCAGTTGGATCTGCTGATCGCAGCTGTGAGCTTCCTGAGTGCCTGTGACATCAGTCGTGCATGAAGACCTACATGGCTGTCTCCCATGTCTCCCTCGATCTCAGCCTTCGGAACAAGGGCTGCAACAGAGTCAACGATCACGATGTCCACGGCTCCGGAACGTACCATGGTCTCTGTGATCTCAAGTGCCTGCTCGCCGTTATCCGGCTGGGAAATATAAAGGTTATCAATATCTACACCGATATTCTTGGCATAGACCGGATCAAGTGCATGCTCTGCATCAATAAATCCTGCGATCCCGCCGCGCTTCTGAACCTCTGCAACCATGTGAAGTGCAACGGTTGTCTTACCACTGGATTCCGGTCCGTAGATCTCGACGATACGTCCCTTCGGAACGCCGCCTACACCGAGTGCGATATCCAATCCAAGAGATCCTGTCGGAATCGCCTCTACCTGCATATGTGCACTGGAATCTCCCAGTTTCATTACCGAGCCCTTGCCATACTGCTTCTCGATATGTCCAAGTGCCGCCTCCAGTGCCTTCTGTTTCTCTTCGTTTATCATACCTGTGGATCTCCTTTTTTCTAAATTTCAACTCACTACCTCATGCATAGGTAGACAAAAGATTATTCAAAATAGAATCTGATTATGAAAATATGGTTCATGCGAACTTATGTTTCACAAACCTATGTTCGTTTTTCTTCTTATATGCTATTATAAATCCCCTCTGATGTCAAGGAAAACTTTTCGCCAAAATCTCTGTTTTTTCGATTCCGGAAAGAAAAAGGGGATACCGTTTTATCTGGTATCCCCCGAAAAATCTGCCTTATCTAAATAGAATTTATTTGTCTCCGATCAGCCAGTTGTACATCTCTTCGTACTGTTTTGCAGAATGATTCCATGAGAAGTCTGCTGCCATCGCACGGTCGACCATCTTGTTCCACTCGCGTTTGTTGTCGTAGAAGACACGCTCTGCATTACGTACAGTTGCAAGCATTTCATGTGCATTGTAGTTTGTGAAGCTGAATCCTGTTCCTGTTCCTTCGAACTCGTTGTACGGCTCTACAGTGTCCTTAAGTCCGCCTGTCTCACGAACGATCGGAAGTGTTCCATAGCGGAGGCTCATAAGCTGGCTGAGGCCGCATGGCTCGAACAGTGACGGCATAAGGAATGCATCAGAAGCCGCATAGATACGATGGGACAGCGGCTCATCATAGTAGATCTGTGCAGATACCTTGCCGTGATATTTCCAGTCGAAGTGACGGAACATATTCTCATAACGCTCTTCACCTGTTCCAAGAACAACGATCTGCACTGCATCCTGGCAGAGTTCATCCATCACATAGGCGATCAGGTCAAAGCCCTTCTGGTCTGTCAGACGGGAAACGATACCAATGAGCATTGCATTCGGATCCTCATTGAGTCCGAGATCACGCTGGAGCTGGATCTTGTTTTTGACTTTTTCTTTGCGGAAGTTCTTTGCGTTGTATTTCTGGGTGATACAGGCATCTGTCTCCGGATTGAATACATCGTAATCAATTCCATTAACGATACCACGGAGATCATGAGATCTCGCACAGAGAAGTCCATCCAGACGCTCTCCATAGAATGGTGTCTTGATCTCCTCTGCATAAGTGTTACTTACTGTTGTTACTGCATCTGCAAAGACGATACCGCCCTTTAAGAAGTTTGCATCCTTGTAAGCCTCCAGTTTGTCCGGTGCAAAATAGTAATCGGAAAGTCCTGTGATTCCCCGAACGGTCTTGACATCCCATACACCCTGGAATTTGAGGTTATGGATCGTCATAACAGTCTTGATGCCCCAGAAGAATTCATTCTGCTGGAAAGAGTCATGCAGATAAACCGGTACAAGACCTGTCTGCCAGTCATGACAGTGGATCACATCCGGACGGAAGTTGATGACCGGAAGCACAGAGAGGACTGCTTTGGAGAAGAATGCAAATTTCTCCAGATCCCAAGGTGCGCTGTCGTATGGTTTCGGTCCACTGAAGTAGTATTCATTGTCAATGAAGTAGAACTGGATTCCATCATACTCCATATGCATGATTCCTACATAACAGTTCTTATATCCCAGATCCATATAAAAATGGGTGATATATTCCATTTTGTCTTTCCATTCCTGCTTCATGCAGGCGTATTTCGGCAGAATAACTCGCACATCAAAGTAACGCTTGTCAAAGCATTTCGGAAGTGCTCCTGCTACATCGGCAAGTCCTCCTGTCTTTATAAACGGCACTGCCTCTGATGTTGCAAATAAAATATTTTTCATCTGTGATTGCCCTCCTTGCTTCCATTTCTATAAAAGCTGTACAGATATCTCAGTCCTGAAACGGCTTTTTTGTTTATTATACCCTAAAAAGTACTTATTGGAAAGAGCGATTTTTATATTCCAGACGAATTTTGTCCGCAATCAGGGCAATGAACTCAGAATTTGTCGGTTTACCCTTGCCCGTACTTACTGTATAGCCAAACAGAGCATCTATCGTATCCATCTTGCCGCGGCTCCACGCCACCTCGATCGCATGGCGGATCGCACGTTCGACACGGCTTGGCGTTGTCTGGTGTTTCTTGGCGATCGTCGGATAGAGGACTTTGGTGATCGAATTGAGCATTTCGATGTCATTTACTGCCAGGATGATCGCATCTCTTAAGTACTGATAACCTTTGATATGTGCCGGAACACCGATCTCATGGATGATATTTGTGACATCTGTCTCCAGGTTTCTTGTTCCGTATGCGCCCGGTTCTTCTCTCGCAACACTCGGACGGACATTTTCGCGGATCCTGCGGTCGCTTCTTCGTCTCAGGTTCTTAATGCGGTTCAGAAGGACCTGCTTGTCAAAAGGCTTCAGCATATAATATTCTGCGCCAAGGCTGAAAGCGTCCTCTGTGATCCGTTCCTGTCCAACCGCTGATACGACGATAAACGCCGGCGTTTTCTTGAGCATATGATCGTGCTGACAGTTTTCCATGACAGTAAGCCCGTCCATCTTCGGCATGATGATGTCAAGAACGACAACATCCGGTTCTCTTTCTTTTATGATATTACAGATTTCTTCTCCGTTGTGTGCTTTACCTACCAGGGTGAGGTCTTTGTCTTCTTCGATCATACGACCAAGTATTTCTACCATTTTTTCGTTATCGTCTGCGATTGCTACATTTAACTTTTCCATGAGGCCCGTTTCCTCCTAACCTTACTGCCACTTATCAAATATTTTATGTGCTGACAGGAAATATTATAGAGTAAACTTCCCTGCGAAATCAAGCCGAAACAGGGAGAAACACTGAACTTTCGTTCACTTTAAATCTACCTGTTTCGACTTTTATTATCACCAGAAATCCTTTATTTTGGTTTTTCGGCGGCATTCTCTGTGACTTTTTATGCGGCTCGTTCCTGCACGTTTTCTTCATTCTCCAGCATAGTCTCCGCAAATATTCCATAGCCGCTTGTAGAATCCTGTACAAATACGTGGGTGACTGCCCCGGCAAATTTCCCGTTCTGGATCACCGGGCTTCCACTCATTCCCTGTACGATCCCTCCTGTTTTTTCAAGCAGATCCGGATCAATCACACGGATCACAAAACTCTTGTTTGTATCCTCGTGGTTGAGGTCGATCTTCACGATCTCCGCATCGTATGCGGACACACTTCCATCCACACAGCATAGGATCTTGGCCGGTCCTGTTTCCAGTTCCTGTTTGTAGGCAACCGTCATCTTTGTCATTGCGATCTTGTCCGCCAAGCCGGTAAATTCACCATAAATGCCATTCTCCGTATTCTTTTGTATCGTCCCGATCACCCTGTCAGGATCATAGCGGATCAGTCCGGCAAGCTCCCCCGGGCTTCCGTTGCTTCCCTTCTGGATCCCAAGGATCTCTGCCTGGTACAGAGCGCCTTTTTCTATCTTGAGGAGATCTCCTGTATCCACATCGCTGATCCCATGTCCCAGTGCACCATAACTGCCGTTTTCATCAACAAAAGTGATCGTCCCTATACCCTGTGTATTATCTCTGACCCAGATTCCAAGTTTATAAGAGCCCTGCATATCTTTTACCGGAGTAAGTGAGAGCGGAATGATCCTGTCATTTCGAAGCACCTCCAGTTCTACACTTTCTCCATTGAGATTCCTGATATCCTCGATCAGATCTTTTTTGGAACGGATGGTCTGTGAGTCAAAAGCTACGATATAGTCTCCTGGTTTTACAACGTCTTTCGCCGGTTCTTCTGTCGTACCTTCTTCAGACAGGATCTCGCCGGTATCAATGATAAGTACGCCGTCTGTTTCCATGTAAATGCCCGCGGTGCTTCCGCTGACATAAACCGATGGGCTGACGGACGGTGTGACCTTGATCTCTTTGAACGGAATCACTCCGAGAATGCTGCATTTCAGCGTATAACTGCCCTCGCCGGAAACGGAGACTGAATCCTCAAAGGTCAGAAGCGGATGCTCCAGAACCTTTTGAACCTGACTTTCCTGGTCTTCTTCGACATGGAGTTCATCCGGAATCCTCCGGTCCAGATAACGATACCCAAGGCACAGCATTGCAATGAGATCAAGCCCCAGACACCAGAGGATCAGCTTTCTGTACCGTTTTTTTGTATTCACTCTGTCACATCCTTTCTTTTGTGATTATTTCTGCATCAAAAAGCAATAAAAAAGAGAAGAGATCTCTTTCGGATCTTCCTCTCTTATTATGCTGTAATTCGTTTTATTTGAGTCTTGTATTTTTATGTACCTGTGCCAATTCTTTCATTTCTTTTGCATTCTGGTACACAGCCTGTGTGATCTCTGCACCGCCGAGAAGTCTCGCGAGTTCCTGGATGGAATCCTCACCTTCAAGCGGATGGATCTCCGTGATCGTCTCCGTACCCCTCTGGTGCTTCTCTATCTCAAAATGCGTGTCCGCCATCGCAGCGATCTGTGGCAGATGTGTGATGCAGAGTACCTGATGATGTCTTCCTATGACAGACATCTTCTCTGAAACCTTCTGTGCTGTCCTTCCGCTGATACCAGTGTCGATCTCGTCAAAGATCAGTGTCTCGATCTGGTCTCTGTCTGCAAGGATCGCCTTGATCGCCAGCATGATCCTGGAAAGCTCACCACCGGATACGATTCTTCCAAGCGGTTTCACAGACTCTCCTGGGTTTGTCGAAATTTCGTATTCAATGTCGTCAAATCCGCCTGCTGTATATTCTTCTTTGCGTTTAAAATCAATCCTGAACTGCACGTCCAGGAAATTGAGATCTTTGAGACCTTCGATGATCTTGTCGGTAAGTGTCTTACTGTATTTTTGCCTGATCTCTGAAAGTGCATACGAAACTTCTTCAAGTTTTTTCTGGGATTTCAAAAGATTTTCTCTGGCTTCCTGGAAAAGTTCCTCATATCTGTCAAGATCTGACAGTTTCTGCTTCTGGCGTTCACCATATTTCTGGATCTCTTCTATGCTCTGACCGTATTTTGCCTTGAGATTATTAATAAGATCCAGACGCTTCTCTGTCTCAAAAAAAGTCTCATCATCAAAATTCAGATCCTCCACATAGGAAGAAAGCTCTCTGTTGAAATCATTCAGAAGGCTGTCCACTTCCTGAAGAGTCCCTGACATGGATTCCAGCTGGCTGTCGAATTCTGTCACTCTGGTCAGTTCTCTCACTGCCATTCCGACAGAGTCTCCTGCACCCTGTGCGGAATCATATCCGGTCAGGTCACGGACACTCTGGAGTGTCTCGAGGATCTTCTTGCCATTGTTTAATTTACGGTAAAGAGTTTCCAGCTCTTCGTCCTCTCCCGGGCGAAGCTGTGCTGTCTCGATCTCGTTGATCTCAAATTCCAGGAAAGCTCTCTCCCTGTTTCTCTGTTCCTCATCTGTATCGAGTTTCTTAAGTTCCTGCATGCATTTGCGGTATGCTCTGTATGCCTCCTGGACTTTGTCCCTTGCAGGATAGATCTCGTCCTTGCCGTATGCATCCAGGATCTCAAGCTGCTTGTCCTGGTACAGAAGAGACTGGTGCTCATGCTGTCCGTGGATATCAAGAAGGCAGGAAGCTGCCGCCTTCATCTGGCTTACCGTGCAGGTTTCGCCGTTGATCTTGTTGATGCTCCTGCCGTCCATCAGTTTACGTGTTAGAAGGATCTGTCCGTCCTCCAGTTCTACTCCAAGTTCCCCAAGAGCTTCCTCTGCACGCGGATTCTCCACCTGGAACAGTAATTCTACAAGTGCATAGGATGCTCCTGCCCGGATCATATCCCGGGTGCTTCTGCCGCCCAGGATCAGCTGCATCGAACCAAGAAGGATCGACTTACCTGCACCTGTCTCACCGGTGAGGATATTCAGCCCCGGACCAAATTCTACTTCAATATCTTCAATCAGTGCGAGATTCTTCACATGAAGATGTACTAACATAATTTCAAGATTCCTTTCAGTTTCCTTGCCGCAGTCTGTGCCTGTTCTCCATCCCGAGCCACGCACATCACAGTGTCATCCCCTGCGATGCTGCCCAGGATCTCTTTCCATTTCAGTGCATCCAGTGCTGCCGCCACCCCCATCGCCATGCCCGGAACCGTCCGGATCACGATCATATTCTGACCTACGTCAATCGATGTGAGTGCATCGTGGAGCACTCTTGTATATTTGTCGCCCAGTTCCGCGGAAGAACCTGAGAGGATCGCATAATGCGATTTCCCGTCTTTTCCTGCGACCTTTGTCATCTTGAGTGCACGGATATCTCTGGAAACGGTAGCCTGAGTTACTTTGAACCCGGCTTCATTGAGCCGTGCTGCCAGTTCCTCCTGTGTGTCTATATCGTACTGACGGATCAGTTCTATTATTTTTTCATGTCTTGCTACCTTCACATCCAACCTCCATTACACTTAACTGTCGCGCATTTTCTGGCGAAGTACTTCAACAAAACTTAAATGATTTAACTTGAGTATTTTTGTGCTTACAGCTGCTTTCTCTATCACAATCCTGTCTCCCGTTACCATCGGGATCACTGTATCTCCATCAAAAGAAGCCACACCGTATTCCTGAACCTGTCGTCTGCCCTCACCGATCTCCACCGTGATCACATCTTCCGCCGGAAAGATAATACTTCTTGTATTCAGCGTATGTGGCGCGATCGGAGTCATCAGTGTCATGGAACCATTCGGTGCCACGATAGGGCCTCCACAGGAAAGGCTGTATCCTGTCGACCCTGTCGGTGTCGAAATGATGATACCATCTGCATTATAGGAATTCAGGTACACATCATTGACATAGTTCTTGAAGCGGACAACTCGAAGATGTCCGTCCCTGCCGATCACGATGTCATTGAGAGCCACATCCCTGCCTATGATCTTACCATCTCTCCAGACAGTTCCCGTAAGCATCATTCTCTCCTCGATCTCGTAATCGTCCTCCATCAGCTTGTCAAGTGCACTGTAAACAGACTGTTTGTCCACTTCTGCAAGAAATCCCAGTGTTCCAAGGTTGACACCAAGCATCGGGATCTCTCTGTGTACAACATCTCTCGCCGCCTGAAGAAGTGTACCGTCACCGCCGAGAACAAGGATACATTCTGTGTCCTCCGGTATCAGTGCAGGATTGGTGTAATGATACGCACCTTCCTGCTTGCGCTCCGCCTGCTGTACCATGCACTTCCTGCCATTTGCCTTCAGATATTCTACGATCTGGCCTGTGAATTCAAGGTCTTTGTCCTTGTCACTGTTGGTAATGATATAAAATTTATCCATCCCTCAATTCTGCCTTCCCCGGTCATCAGTCGAGCTGACCGTGCGCTTCCTGCACCACCGCCTCCGGTGATACTTCCAGTGCGGATTCGCAGATCGTGCCTTCCGGTCTTTTCCTGAGATGAAGCAGATATTCGATATTTCCCTCTGGTCCCTTGATCGGAGAGAAAGAAAGATGCTGCGGCTCCAGCGCGATCGACATCGCATAAGCCATGACTTTCTCAATGACCTCGAGATGGACTGCCGGATCACGGACTACGCCCTTCTTGCCGACCTTTTCCCTGCCGGCTTCGAACTGCGGTTTGATCAGACAGACGATCTCTCCATCCTCTGTCAGAAGATTTCTTACCGGAAGCAGGACCTTGGTCAGAGAAATAAAGGAAACATCAATGGAAGAAAACTGCGGTGCTTCCTGAATATCCTCCGGAACCACATAACGGATGTTTGTTTTTTCCATGCAGACAACTCTCGGGTCGTTGCGCAGACCCCAGTCAAGCTGACCATAGCCTACATCGATAGAATATACCTTGACTGCCCCGTTCTGAAGCATGCAGTCGGTAAAACCACCCGTGGAAGCCCCTACGTCCATGCTGACCTTGCCTTCCAGGGAAACGCCGAAATTGTTCATGGCTTTCTCGAGTTTCAGACCGCCGCGGCTTACATATGGAAGTGTGTTTCCGCGCACTTCGATCTTTACTGTTTCCTGGAACATGGTTCCTGCTTTGTCTTCTTTCTGTCCGTTTACATATACATCTCCGGACATGATATATGCTTTTGCTTTTTCTCTGGAAGGTGCAAGTGCACGCTCAACCATCAAAAGATCCAGTCTTTTTTTCATTGCTGCTCCTCATATTTCTCTATTGCATCGAGAATGTCCGGTGCTGACAGACCGATCTTTGCCCGCAGGCTTCCGACTTCTCCATGCTCTACAAAACGGTTCCAGATCGCGATCGGAAGAACACGTACTTCCGGATGACAGGCTTCCATATAGGCTGCCACATGTTCGCCGAATCCGCCGTTTTTGACATTTTCTTCTACTGTTACGATTAATTTGTGATCTCTGGAAAGTTCATCCAGAAGCGCAGTATCCAGTGGTTTGACAAATCTTGCATTGACAAACGTCGGCCTTCTGCCACGCTCCTTAAGTTCACGACAGACCTGTTCACAGATCTCAGTCATGCTTCCTACGGAAATGACTGCCAGATCTTCGCCTCTGTACAGGACTTCACTTCTGCCATACTGGATCGGGCTTTCGAATTCTTCAAGTCCCAGATATGCGCCGCCTCTCGGGTAGCGGATCGCAACCGGTCCACTGGCGCAGACTGCAAACTCCAGCATTTTCCTGAGTTCCCATGCATTCTTTGGTGCCATCACGGTCATGTTTGGCATCATCGTGAGATAAGAAAGGTCGAAACATCCCTGATGTGTCTCTCCGTCCGCACCGACAAGACCCGCGCGGTCAATGGCAAAGATCACATGAAGATTCTGCATACAGACATCATGCATCATCTGATCCACTGCTCTCTGCAGGAAGGAAGAATAGATCGCCACAACCGGAATCATCCCGCCAAGTGCCAGTCCTGCTGCAAAAGAAACAGCATGCTCCTCTGCGATTCCCACATCAAACAGTCTGTCAGGATATTTCTTCTCAAATCTGACAAGTCCGGTTCCTTCTTTCATGGCTGCAGTGATGCCGACCAGTCTGTCATGTTCTTCACCGAGATTCACCATCGCATCCGCAAAAACATCCGTATAGGTCGGTCCTTTTTTCTGCGATAATGCTTTCCCTGTTTTGATGTCAAACGGTCCTGTTCCATGGAACTGATCCGGATGCTTCCGTGCCGGTTCGTATCCTCTGCCCTTCTCTGTCAGGACATGAACGATCACTGGTCCCTCAACTCTCTTCGCCTCATTAAAAAGGCGCATCATCTGGCGCATATCGTGTCCGTCCACCGGTCCCAGATATGTGATCCCCATGTTTTCAAAAAGCATTCCCGGGATGATGAGCTGCTTGATGCTGCTCTTGGTCTTGCGCATCGTATCTACCAGTGCAGTTCCGACACGTGGTATCTTCTTGAGATTTTTGGTCACATTGATCTTCATTCCCGTGTAGGATTCCGCTGTCCGGAGTGCACTTAAGTAGGAAGACATCCCGCCTACGTTCTTGGAAATGGACATATTGTTGTCATTCAGGACAATAATGAAATTTGTCTTAAGTTCCGCGGCATTATTTAGTGCCTCATATGCCATTCCGCCAGTAAGCGCACCATCTCCGATCACTGAGACCACACGGTAATTCTGTCCCAGAAGATCCCTTGCCCGCACATATCCCAGACCTGCTGAGATAGAGTTCGAACTGTGTCCTGCATCAAATGCATCACAGTCACTCTCGCTTCGCTTGGGAAAACCACTCATGCCGCCTTCCTTGCGAAGTTTCTTAAAACCCTCTTTCCTTCCGGTAAGGATCTTGTGGGTATATGCCTGATGGCCTACATCCCAGACGATCTTATCCTGCGGAAGTTCCAGTACATTATGGAGTGCCAGTGTCAGTTCCACTGCCCCCAGATTGGATGCCAGATGACCTCCTGTCTGGCTTACAGATTCGATCAGGAACTGACGGATCTCCTCTGCAAGCTGTGGAAAATCTGCTAAAGCTATTTTGTGTATATCATTTGGCTTATTGATCTTTTCCAACATCCTTTGTATCCCTCTTTCATTTTCTGCGGCTTGCCATCTCCATAACAAGTGCCGTCAGAAATTTATTTTTGCTGCTTAACCCTTCCAGAACAGTCTCTGCCTGCTCTGAAAGTTTCTGAACCTGTTCAGATGCCTTCTCCACACCAAACAGTGTCACATACGTGACTTTATTATTTTTCTCGTCGCTGTGAACCGGTTTGCCAAGCTCCTGGCTGGTGCTTGTCACATCCAGAATGTCATCCTGGATCTGGAATGCCAGTCCGATAGCAGAAGCTGCCTTCTCAATCTGTGCTGTCTGTTCTTCATCCGCTCCGCCAAGGATGGCACCTGCCATCATGGAAGCCTCGATCAGCGCAGAAGTCTTGTGCTCGTAGATATAATCCAGCATCTCTCTGGATATCTCCTTGCCGTCATTCTCGACATCCACGCTCTGTCCTCCGAGCATTCCATAAAGCCCTGTCTTATTTGACATGATCTTCAGTGCACGGATCACTCTGTCCTTATCGGAAGTCAGATCAAATGCACCGAGCATTGTCTCATATGCATAATTGAGCAGACTGACACCGCTTAAGACTCCCATTGCTTCTCCGTAAACTTTGTGGGTAGTCAGGCGTCCTCTCCTGTAATCATCATTGTCGATCGCCGGGAGATCATCGTGGATCAGGGAATGTGTATGGATCATCTCAATCCCTGCCATAAAAGGCTCTGCAACACGCTCATCCTCGCCAAACATCCGGAATGTTTCCAGAAGAAGGATCGGTCTCAGGCGCTTGCCGCCGGCACACATGCTGTAATTCATCGCCTCTGCCATTGTCCTGGCAAAGCCGGCTTCCTCCGGCAGATATCTGCGGATGATTTCCTCTGCATGTGCTGTTCTTATCTGCAATTCTTCTTTAAAATTCTCGTAATGTTCCATCCTCGTCCATCTGGAGCATCTTCTTCTCTACTGTGTCCAGCCTGCCGCTGCAGTATTTGAGTAGCTCCATTCCTTCTTTATAAAAACGAAAAGAATCCTCCAGGGACGTTTCACTGTCCTCCAGCTTCGCAGCAAGAGTATCCAGTTCCTGAAAGACCTCTTCTATTGTCTTTGATTCTGTTATTTCTGCCATGTTTCCCTCCTGCTGTCCGAAACTTCCGCCTGGATCACACCGTCTGTCACAGAAATTTCGACTCTGTCCCCGGGCTTGACCTGCGAAACAGAAGTGATCCCTCTGCCATCAGTATCTGCAACAAAAGAATATCCCTGATTCAGCTTCGCAAGTGGTGACAGTCCCTGGTAGCGTTCCAGATAGATTCCCAGACGATGACGGTACTGCTGGAGTTTATTATCCATCGCCCTTCGCAGTGTATCCTCAAAATCCACAAGGGCCTGCCGCCGGTCTCTGAGACGGCTTTCCGGGCTTAAATATTTAAGCCGCATCTGATACTGCCCAAGCCGTACTCTCTGAAACTCGATTTTCTCCCTCATGTCACGCTGGAAACGCTCCTGATAACTGGAAAGCGTATACATCACCTGCGCCATATCATCCACTGCAAGCTCTGCTGCTGCTGATGGTGTCGGCGCACGGAGATCTGCCACAAAGTCAGCGATCGTAAAATCCACTTCATGTCCAACTGCTGATATGATCGGTGTACGGCACTCAAAGATTGCTCTGGCAACCTTCTCCTCATTGAACGCCCACAAATCCTCGATCGAACCGCCGCCACGTCCTACGATGATCGTATCTACGCCGGCCTCGTCAAGCATACGGATGCCTTTCACGATGCTGTCTGCTGCTCCATCGCCCTGTACCAGTGCCGGATAAAGGATGATCTGCAGGTACGGATTTCTCCGCAGGGAAATATTCCGGATATCCTGCACAGCCGCGCCGGTAGGCGCAGTCACCACTCCCAGTCTGCGGATAAACCGCGGGATCGGCTGCTTATACTCCGGTGCAAACATTCCCATTTCTTCCAGTTCTGCCTTCAGTGCAAGGAATCTCTCATAAAGTGCGCCGGCGCCCTCCAGAGTGATTTCCTTCGCATACATCTGATAACGGCCGTCTCTCTCATACACATCCACGGCGCCGCCGACTACAACACGGTCTCCGTCCTTCATACGGAAAGCAAGTCCGCGTCTCTGTCCCGCAAACATGACACAGGAAAGCACCCCTGTCTCATCCTTGAGCGAAAAATAAATATGTCCGCTGGTATGATATTTGCAGTTGGATACTTCACCCTTGACGTATACTTTTCTTAAAACATAGTCCTGTATGAACATGTTCTTGACGTAACGGTTGACCTGTCCTACGGAATAAACTGTTTTCATTTAATTAATTATCAGAGTTTTCTTCTGGCTCTGCCTTTGTTTCGGATTTCGGTGCATCTTTCTTGGATGAACGGATGATGATCTTGGCCTGATGGGTCGGACGGTGTCTCTTCGGTGCTTCACCGGAGTCCTTCTTACCGCTGGCGATCTTGCCGAGGATCCCGTTTACGAAAGAACCGGAATCGTCTCCACCAAACATCTTGGCAAGTTCTACTGCCTCGTTGATCGCAACGCCAACCGGAACGTCCTCATCAAATTTCATCTCATATACTGCCAGACGGAGTGCTGTCAGGTCGACTCTGCTCATACGGCTTGTCTTCCATCCACGGCTGTAGTCGTTGAGGATCTGGTCGATCTCGTCAAGCTTCTCCAGGATCTTCTGATACTTCGCCTGCATTGCCTCCTGGTCCTTCTCTTCCAGCTCTCCAAGTGTCTCAAAATACATGGACACCTGATCTGACATTTCATCTTCTGAATTAAACTGTGTCATGAACAGCAGTTTAAAAATATGTTCTCTCTGCTCGCTTCTTCGCATGTTTCCTCCTAAACCAATATCCCCCTCCGGGACTTTTATAAAGAAAAAAGGAAAGAGTTTACTTTCCTTTTCCGTTTTCCATATCAACGCCTGCGATGCGGATATTTACATCTGCCACTTCCAGGCCTGTCATGTTTTCAATGGACGATTTGACCTTGTCCTGAACCTTCTTGCTTACTTCAAGAATATTCTTGCCGAACTCGATATTCAGTGTCAGGTCAACAGTAACAACGCCCTCAAGGACGGTTACCTTAACTCCTTTGGAAAGGTTCTTCACTCCAAGCTTGCTTACCAGCTCGTTTGTAATATTTCCTCCCATGGATGCAACGCCGTCAACTTCGGTTGCTGCCAGTCCTGCGATGACTGTTACTACTTCATCTGCGATCTTGACTTCACCGATCCCTCCTACATCCTGTAATTTATAGGTTGTTCTCTTTTCTGCCATATCTAATACCTCCTGCGGGCTCCGACTCATAGCTGCAAGAAATCCTCTCACAGCTATCAAATTCTAATTTTGCATAGGTTTAGTATATCAAATTTGTCCGCAAATTAAAAGCGTTTATTTACTGAATTCTGTCAGTACGAGATTCGGATTTCGGTCTTCTGTCATGCCGACGCTCCATGCATTGACGAACAGAAGAAGCGGGTTGCCCTTGAGGTCTGTAACCTTCTTCATGTCTGAAGTTCCTGTGATCTTGGCCACATCGACTTCTTCTTTGTTTGCGATCCAGCGGATATGCTCATATGGAAGGTTTTCCAGACGGATCTCGACATTATATTCGTTTTCCAGACGGTATTTGAGGACATCAAACTGCAGGACACCGACAACGCCTACGATGATCTCTTCCATACCGGTGTTGAATTCCTGGAAGATCTGGATCGCACCTTCCTGCGCGATCTGGTTGATACCCTTGACAAACTGCTTACGCTTCATGGTATCAAGCTGGCGCACACGTGCAAAATGCTCCGGTGCGAAAGTCGGGATTCCCTCAAATGCAAACTTACGTCCCGGCGCACAGATCGTATCACCAATGGAAAAAATACCCGGGTCAAAGACTCCGATAATATCTCCGGCATATGCCTCATCTACCACATGACGGGATTCTGCCATCATCTGCTGAGGCTGGAGAAGACGCATCTTCTTGTCTCCCTGTACATGATAGACTTCCTGGGATGCATCGAATTTACCGGAGCAGATACGCATGAATGCGATCCTGTCTCGATGTGCCTTGTTCATGTTTGCCTGGATCTTGAATACGAATGCGGAGAAATCATCAGACATCGGATCGATCTCACCCTCATCGGATACTCGCGGAAGTGGAGAGGTTGTCATCTTGAGGAAGTGCTCAAGGAAAGTCTCCACACCGAAGTTTGTAAGCGCGGAACCGAAGAATACCGGTGTCATATTTCCCTTGCTTACCTGTTCCTGGTCAAATTCCACACTTGCTCCGTCCAAAAGCTCGATCTCATCCATGAGCTGTTCCTTCTGATCCGGATCTACGATGTCGTCAAGTCTTGCATCGTCAATATCGATTTCTTCGATCACACCTTCCTTGGTTCCCTTCTGTGTGTCAGAGAAGGTCAGGACTTTGTGTGTATTTCTGTCATAAACTCCACGGAATTTCTTACCGGAACCGATCGGCCAGTTGATCGGGCAGGTTGCGATCCCGAGTTCCTTTTCTATTTCATCCAGAAGATCAAACGTATCATTTGCATCTCTGTCCATCTTGTTGATAAAAGTAAAGATCGGAATGTGTCTCATGACGCAGACCTTGAACAGCTTTCTTGTCTGTGCCTCGACACCCTTGCTTCCGTCGATGACCATGACTGCGGAATCCGCTGCCATCAGAGTACGGTAGGTATCCTCTGAGAAATCCTGATGTCCCGGTGTATCCAGAATATTGATACAATATCCATCATAATGAAACTGTAATACGGAAGAGGTTACGGAAATACCTCTCTCTTTCTCTATTTCCATCCAGTCAGATACTGCATGGCGGGCAGTTGCCTTACCTTTAACACTACCTGCCAGGTTGATCGCACCTCCATACAGCAGAAATTTCTCTGTCAGGGTTGTCTTACCGGCATCCGGGTGAGAGATAATGGCAAAAGTTCTTCTTTTTTCTATTTCGTTCGCGTACTTAGACACGTTTTTCCTCCTGTCTGTTATCCTATTTCCAATTTCTATACAACTTTTTATTTTATTATAGACTATGCCGGACTGTCAAGAAATTTCCTTATATAAAGGATATAAAGTTATAATTGAAAAGCAAATCTTTTCTCTGTATAATAGAGGCATATTTTTTGAATACGTGCCAGGAGGAAATTTTATGAATCTCGCAGAAATAGAAACTTTTTTGACTATCGTAAACACCAAGAGTATTACCCGCACCGCTGATCTTTTATTTCTGTCCCAGCCAACTGTCAGCCATCGTCTGAATTCCCTTGAGAATGAACTGGGATTTCCTCTTGTCATCCGAAACAAAGGACATAAGCAGGTCGAACTCACACCCAAAGGAATGGATTTTGTCGTCCTCGCCGAACGGTGGATGTCCCTGTGGAAAGAAACACTCACACTTCAGCACAACCAGGAACGGATGCTTCTGACAATCGGCTGCACGGACAGCCTGAACATCGCCGTATTTGCTCCGCTGTATGATGAGATCCTTCAGTCACATTCTCATCTGGATCTGGATATTGAATCTCATCACTCCAATGAACTGTACGATCTGCTCAGTGAGCACAAATTTGATATCGGTTTTGTCTATCAGCATCTTCATTACAAAAACATCATCGCAGAGCAGATCTTTGAAGAAAAACTTTATCTGGTGCAGTCCGAACATCCGGTGATCCCGCGGGCGCAGGTACATACGGATGAACTGGATTCCTCCATGGAACTGTTTCTGAGCTGGGATGACAATTTCCAGATCTGGCATGACCGCTGGCTTTCTTCTGTTACGAGACCTCATATCTCAGCAGACACGATCACTCTGCTTGACCGCCTGTGGAAAAAGGACGAAAACTGGATGATCGCACCGGAATCTGTCATTCAGGAGCTTTCGCATTACCGTTCTCTGTATGTCAGCGAACTGGTCAACACCCCGCCAAACCGTGTCTGCTACAAAATCCGGCATCGTTATCCCAAGGTTTCCAACAAGCTCGCTGTTGAATATTTTGAGCACGAGCTGGAACATTTTCTTGAAAAACGGCATCTCCATATCCCAGTCGGCGTTGTATGGCATTCTTAATGCTTTTTATGTCAAAACAGAGAGGAAGCTCCCCTCTGTTTTGATCTGTGTCATTTCTTAATCATAGATACCGTCTGTCTGGATCACCTGATCGGTGGAAGTTTCCTGGTCTTCGTATGTAGTATCTGCTTCGTCCGTGCTGTCATAGGCCGCGGTCTCGTCAGCATTTTCTTCCATCGAACTGCTTTCTTCCCCTGTATCCTCTGTCTGGTCAAGCGGCGTGATCACGATATTTTCTGCTGCGATCCCTGTCTTTCTCTTGATGATATCCTCGATCTGTGCTCTTTTTGCATCTTCGAGGTCTGCTTCCGGCACAACTACGTCTGCTGTCTCTCCGGTAAGATTTACTACCGCATTCTCGAATCCTTTGGCTTCAAGAAGCATTTCTGCTGCAGCTTCTTTTTCGGATACGTCTGTCATCTCTACCATGGTGTTGATGGCGGTCTGTTTCTGATCATCCGAGATATCCGCATTGTTGATGATCTCCTGCAGGTCCGCCTTGTTCTGGGAGCGCACCTGTTCACGGGAAAGCTTTGCCTGTGCCGCAAATCCGGATGCCCCTGTCAGCACCGCCTCCCCCGGCGTTGTCGTGTCTTCTTCTGTATCGGTAAGACTGCTCTGACTGTTTTCTTCCAGAAGTGCGCTTTCGTCGGTAATGTCATAATCCACCTGATCCAAAATACTTGCACTGTCCGTGCTCGCTTCTTTGTCCTTGAATCCCAGATCCACGTCTGCAAAATTCAGGTATCCCGCCACTGCGATCAGGATTGCCAGTGAAGTGATGATGACCTGATTCCTTTTTACGATTTTTTTCACTTTACTCTCCTCATTTCATTTTCATTATTTTTATTTTATGGGCTTCGATCTGAAATAATGCCATTACCGCCTGCTGAATTTTCTGCACGACCACCGGATCAGAGGCTCCCTCTGCCGCGATCAGCACTCCTCTGACTTCTGTTTCACCGGAACGATAGATTCCCTGCTGTTCCTCCGTCATCAGCATCACTTTGACTTCACCAACTCCTTCTACATTCTCCAGAATATTCTGAAGCCTGCGTTCCAGGGAGGACTGGATTTCATCTGTGCTCTGTGTACTGTTATCCATCAGGATCGTCTGCTTTGGTGTACTGCTCTTTTTGGATACCGGAAGTGCGATCACCGACAGAAGAAGTCCCAGAAGCAGGATCACGATCCACTGCTGTTTCGTCATTCCCTTCTGCAAAAATTCTGATATTCTGCTCTTCGATCCCGAAGCTCTGCCGGAGTTCATCCTGGATCCTCCTTTCCTGTTCGCCGTCCATGTTCTGATCTGCCTTCAGTTCCACCGATATCGTCTCTCCTTCTATATCTACGATGGTCTCCTGTATTTTTATTCCTGCATCTTCACATTTTTTTGCAATCTGGGATGCAAGTTCCTGACGAAAGCCTTTACGGATGTAAAAGCCCTGAAGATCCTGCGTTTCTTTCTGCTCCAGAAGGTGTACTTCCTCGTTATAATAGTCTGCGAAATCCCCAATCATCTCCCTGCTTCCCCGCAGGAAAGAAAAAAGCGGCGTGCACAGCATGTAGATCAAAAGAAGTCCCATGAAAGACCGGATGTACCGTTCATATTTTCTGTCCGGCATCAATTGCAGGACCGCAGTAAATAAAATATAAAACGTCGCCAGGATCCTGACCCACTGATAGATTTCTGCCTTCATCTGCCCTCCTAACTCTGGATCCCTGCCATCAGGACAAGGAATGCCAGCATGCACAGAACTTCCGCAGTAAAAACGATCCGAAGAAGCAGGGTGCATCCCTCGCCCATTGCACTGAGCGCGCTGACCATCCGTTTATCTGAGATCGGCTGTGATACCGCCGAAAGAAAGCGATACAAAAGCGACAGGACACCATAATGCAGCATCGGTCCTGCTCCCGCCAGTACAAATACGACGAGTATCACAACGCCAAGACAATTTCGGATCAGGACTGCGCTTGTCACGACCAGCTCTGTCACCATATTTACGGCGTTTCCTACTCCCGGAAGTGCCCCTGCCGCCCTTCCGAGAAGTCCTCGTTTCAGGTTGTCCATGACCGGTGCAACCAGATTTCGGATGATCTGCAGGCCGACCACTGCCGCGAGGAGTGTTTTGAGGCTCCAGGAGATCGCCGTGTTGAGGAATTCTGCCATTTTTCCGAGCATTTCTTCTTTTGATAGGGAGTTTACGAGCTGTAAAAGGACATACAGGCTGGACGCAGGCAGGATGACAGTCGCAAGAAGCCACTGGATCAGCCATACCAGAATCAGAACCCCCTCATAAAAAACTGCCGCCGATGCCGCGCCGGACGAGGCACAGACTGTCATGTAAAACGCCGGTGCCAGCCCTTTCATAACTTCCGTCATCCAGTCGATCGTCTTTTCCAACGACAGGCTCATTTCAGAAAAGGAATCTGTCAGCAGTGTAAAAACCAGCAGATAAACGACAAAAAAACTGATATTTCCAACCTGTTCGTTTTCGAACACATCCGCAAAGCTGGAAAAAACAGCCGCAAACAGTACCAGAAGGAGAAGTTTGACCAAAAGTCCCCTCTCCTGTTCCAGACGATAAAAGAAAAAGCGGTACACCACTCCCTGTACCGCTTCTTTTGAAAATGCTTGTTCACCTTTTGTCAGTTTTATGAGCGCATCTTTCATGGAAAAACTGTCTTCGCCCAGAAGTTCGTCCAGCATGTTCTGGACATCTGTCAGTTCGATCTCGTTCAGAAGTTCCTGTGCGATGTCTGTGTCGTTTTGATTAGAATCAGATATGTCGTCTGACTGGCTTTTCTTTGGTGTCTGGCTCTGAATTCCTGTACTGCTTCCATAAACTTCTGCTACACATGCTACCATCAGAATTACCAGACATACCACACGCACCAGCACCGCCAGCCAGTTTTTCCCTCTCATGCCATAAACTCCTGAATCGTTTCCAGTAGTGCCAGAAGGATTGGAACGCTCTGTACCAGTACAGAAAGCCGGCAGAATAATTCAATCTGCGCCGCCGTAGCCTGATGCCCCGCATCCTTGCAGATTCCTGCCGAAAACTGTCCGATGTAAGTGATTCCGATCATTTTAATTAACGTCGTCAGGTACTCCTGCTCCACAGGCAGGCTGTCCTTGAGCTGCCGCAGCGTTCCGAAAAGATATTCCAGCTTTCCGACAGCCAGTCCCAGGATCATGATGCCAATTCCCATCGTGATAAAAGCGGTATATTCCGGCCGGGTTTCTTTCAGAAAAAAGCATAATATAACACCGCAGATCCCCAGAAGAGAAATTTTTATAATATCCATCTTTCCTCCTGCTTACAGCACAAACAATTTCTGAATATCCACAAACAATTCATAAATATACGGTACGATCCAGAATAATACGATAAGAAGGCCGGCGAGACTTACAAGAAATGCCTGTTCATCTCTCCCGCTGTGTTTCAATACCTGAGAGAGAATGGAAACCAGAATCCCGACCGCCGCTATTTTGAAAATAATGGTGACTTCCACGCTCTCCCCCTTCTCCTCTTACCAAAACAATACTGCAAGCAAAATGCCTCCCATAATCCCTAAGGACTGGCAGATTTTCTTCTGCTCCGGCATTTTTTCTCTGAGCTGTCTTCTTTGTTCTTCCACATCCGTTTCCAGAAGTTCGATCTGTTTTATCTGCATTTCTCTGTCAAGATAGCCAAGTCTGCGCCCAAGAGTCCGAAGAATCTCCATTTCTTCTTTCCTCTGCGACCCTCCGGGATTTCCCTGATAAAAATTTCTTTGTATACAAAATTCCATGATCTCTTCCAGATTTTTGCCTCCGGTGTCTTCCATTTCCTGTGCGGCATCCCGAAGGATTGTCCCAAAAAATCCACTGATTTTTGCTGCAATCTCCCGGAATGCGTCTGGAAGAGAACTGTTGCCGCATCGGATCTCTCCTTTCAGAAAAAAAAGAATCTGAAGCAAAATCTCCAGGTTCTTTTCTCTTTCTGTGATCTCCCGACTTCTGGCATACCCGATTCCTGCTCCACCCAGGATCAGCAACAGGCTTGCCGCCATTTTCAGCATTTTTGTCCTTTTTCATCGTAGATTCCTTTTATGATACCGATCTGCTTCCTGTCTCCGAGAACGATATATTTTTCAAATATTTCCATCTTTTTTAACTTCTGAAAAAACGGCTGGTTTAAGATATCCTCCACAGAATTTCCATGTGCCGTCGCAATCAGCCTGCATCCACAATGGATCACGCTTTCAACCGCCCGGAAATCTTCTTCTCTGCCAAGTTCGTCTACCGCCACCACATCCGGCGACATCGAACGCACCAGCATCTGCATTCCTTCCGCTTTCGGACAGGCATCGAGAATGTCTGTCCGCATTCCAAGGTCATTCTGTGGAACACCCTGCCAGCTTCCGGCAAGCTCACTTCGTTCATCCACCACCCCAACTGTCACTCCAGGAATGCCCTCTCTCCCATTACTGAGCTGTCGGATCACATCCCGCAGAAGTGTCGTCTTGCCACACCTCGGCGGTGAGATGATCAATGTGTGTGAAATATGGTTTCGACTTTGAATATACGGCATCACTGCATCTGCACAGCCCGGGATCTGATGTGACAGCCGGACATTGATGCAGGAAATATATTTCATTCCACGGATCCTGTCGCCATTCAGAAGTACCTTGCCGGTAACGCCCACTCTGTGTCCGCCCTGTACGCTTATGTATCCCTGCCGGATCTCATCTTCATACGCATACAGCGAATATCCGCACACATACTCCAGCGTTTCCTTAAGATCCTGCCGCGTCACAAAATACGGCTCGCCTCTTTTTATCTGCAAAAAGCGTTCACCCCCTGCATATACAAGAAACAGGGGGCGTCCCACCCGGAGTCGGATCTCATAAAGTTTCTCATAATCCGGTCCCGCCTCAATGAGAAGTTTGCGGATATTTCCTGCAAACAGATTCTGAATACTCTCCCTGTCGATCGTCCTCACCTCTTTACAGTTAATATATGTGGACAATCTGTTTTTATTACCGGGAAAAATCCGTTTTTTTCATGGCACAGCCAAGTCCGAGCATTCCCCAGAACAACGGGGATACTGCCAGGTTGGAATCATTCATAAGCCCCATGAAAAGAAAAGCAGTCACACTCAGCAGAATCACAGCATCCACCGCAAAAAAACTGCTGTCTTTTTTCTGTTTCAGGCTTCGAACAGACGAAACTGCATAACTTCCCCAGAATATCAGAAGACAGAGCAGCGACAGAATGCCTGTCTGAAGTGCACTCTGCAAATACAGACTGTGCGCCTTGGACGGAATCTGCTCCAGCATCCAGCGTCCTGTGTTTGCTTTCATAACATAATCCTGCTGTGGAAATTCTTCTACGAAAGTATCCGGTCCGCTTCCGACCAGAATATGCTCTTTCAGAAGTGGAATCGCCCTGCCCCAGATATAGCCTCGTCCGGTAAAAAGCTTTTCATAGCCTTTCAGAACGCTGTCGGCTGTCCGGATCTCGTCTCCGCGTTTATAAAAGTTAATATATACAAACTGTGGTGATCCATTTGCCTTGACAAATTCCCAGGTGATATCCTGATACTGCATCAGAAGATTCTGCGTACCTGAATCCATGTAGCTGTCAAATTTTAGTTCTTTCAGCGCGTCATCCTGCGCGACAAAACATTGCTGATCCATGTCCCAGTATGCAGGAATTCTGTTCCTGTCTTCATCATAGATTGTCAGAGAATCTCCCTCATCTGACGATACCGGACAGAATTCATAAAAATGCCCTCCCTGTACCAAAAGTAGTTACATTCAGTATAAGGAGGGTATTTTTATTTGTCCAGTCTGTTATTCATTGTTTCACTTTAATTTTTACGCACGATTACGGCAACTGTATCTCCTCATGCACCCACCGCAGTTCCAACGGGTCGCGGGACCAGACGGCTCCGCTGTAGCCTGGTTCCATTTCAAGCATCAGGTAGCTGCCTTTGTCCAGGGAGATCTTGCGGAGGTCTTTGGAAAGACCTTCTCCCGTCCATTTGATGTAGGCTTCTCTGAGCACCCACTGGGTAAAAAAGGCTTTCTCCATCTGCTCGCTCTCAAGAATCTCGCGTACCATGTCTGCCGGGACCATTCTGGTGAGCATTCGTTCGTAGTTGACTTTCTTGTGTTCCTGGACATCGATGCCGACTTCTTCTCCGGCGATGATGCACATTACATATTTGCCGGAATGGCTGATGTTGTAGTGGATCTTTGGCTGCAGGGTCAGGAATGGTTTGCCGTGCTCTCCTGCTGCCCGCGGCTCAAATGCAAGCTTCAGTCCATATTCCTTGTAAAGTCCTGTCGCAAGTAGTTTCTCTCCGATCATATGCTCCATATTCTTGTGGAGATATTTCTCCGGGACCTCTGTAAAATAAATCACTGCCTTCATATGTGCACCTCCTCCAGAAAGCGGGAAGGCTCCCGTTTCTTCTCATGCTGCTGCCTCACGTAACACAGATCAAGTTCCTTCCTGGCACGGGTCATCCCTACATAAAAAAGCCTCCGTTCTTCTTCGATCGCCGGTTCCAGGACTGCTTTCTTGTACGGCATGCTGCCTTCATTTACATTCAGGATATATACCTTGTCATATTCCAGACCTTTGACTCCATGGAGTGTTGAGATCAGTACACCCTCTCTTTCCTGCTCCTGTTTCTTCGCCTGTTCTTCCAGTTTCCTGGTGTAATTTTCTATGTAGTCTTCCCAGTCTCCGAGGCTGTCCATTCCCTTCGTGCTGTCGGTCAGCCGATCCAGGATCTCACTTAATTCTTCTGGTTTTATTTTACGATATTCCGCGTATTCCCGCAAGTATTCTTCGTATCCCATGCCCTTTCGGATGAAATTTATCGCCGCAAAAGGTGTCAGACCCCGAAGGATACGCAGATGCGTCTCAAGTGTTGTCAGCCGGTCACACATCCAGTCCTTATCCTTGTAAAAATCCTTGAGCTGGTCGAAGGAGATCACAGGGGAAAGTGATACCGCATCTCTGGCTATATAACGGTTCGGGCGGTTCATAAATTCAACAAAATTCTTCCGGCTCTCATCGCCCGCCGCAAATCTCAGATATGCCAGAATGTTCCGGCAGATCCAGTGGTGGAACAGGTTCGGAAGTTTTTCTTTCATGTTAAATGGAACCTGACGTTCCATCAGCGCACCGACCAGACCTTCCGCCTCCTGGTTCGTGCGAAGAAGGATCGCTGTGTCTTCCAGCTTGTCGCCCTGTTCCAGACGCGCCCGGAGTTCTGATACAACTTCGAGATATTCTTCTCTCGGATTTTCAAATTCACGGATCTTTACCGGATCACCTTCCGGATTGGGAGTCTGCAGATGCTTCTGGAATCTTTTCTTGTTCGTTCCGATCACCTGCATTGCAGAAGAAAGGATCCTCTTGCTACATCGGTAATTCACATCCAGTGTCACCGTCTCTGCCTCTGGATAATCCTTTGTGAAATTCAGCATGATCTCCGGTCTTGCTCCACGGAAATGATAGATGGACTGATCATCATCCCCCACGATAAACAGATTATCCTGCGGCTTCGCAAGAAGCTTCACGATGTCATACTGAAGCTGGTTGATATCCTGAAACTCATCGACCAGGATATACTGAAATTTATTCTGCCACGCTGCCAGAATATCCTTCCGCTTATCAAAAAGGTCATAACAGTAGAGGATCATGTCATCAAAATCCAGTTTCCGTCTCGCCTGACAGGTTTTGACATATTCCCGGTAGATCTGACGGAAAACCTCATCCGGACAGCACGAAGAATAATAATATTCCAGCGAAATCCTGTTTCCCTTGACAACACTGATCTCCTTGGCAACTTCTTCCGAAAAATCACCTTCCTCTGCCAGTTCCCCGCCATGGTTCAGTGCAAGTTCCCGGAGAATTGCAGACTTCTCCTCCTCTGACAGAATATTCGCCGCAGTAAATCCATACGCCTGCTTCAGAATTCCATAAAAAACGCCATGGAAAGTCCCGAATGTGATCGGTGTATACTCCTGACCGGTAAAATTCAGAAATCGTTCTTTCATTTCCTTCGCCGCTGCCCTTGAAAAAGTCACGACAAGGATATTGGAAGGAGAAATCCCGCCCTCGGTTGTCATATATGCTGTTCTTTCTACAATTACGGAAGTTTTCCCCGAACCAGGGCCTGCCAGAACCATCATGGGTCCTGACAGGTGGGCGATTGCCCGTTGTTGAGATGGATTACGTTTCATATATCTGTGATCAGCTGAGTTTTTCGATAGCTGCTTTGACACGTTTCAGTGTTTCTTCTTTGCCGATGATCTCCATGATCTCAGTTGCTCCTGCCGGTGTCATCTGCTTGCCGGATACAGCGGTACGAAGCGGCCACATAACATAACCGTTCTTGTATCCTTTCTCCTTAACAAACGCACTTAAAGATGCGAACAGCGGATCATTAGTATAGTCCTCCTGAGCTTCCAGAACCGGAAGAACTTCTTTGAGGACTGCCAGAGATGTCTCCTCGTTGGTCTTCATCTTCTTGTGGCAGTACATTGCGCTGTCGTATTCCGGAACTTCCTCGAAGAAGTCGATCAGTGCCGGGATATCCGGGAATGTCTCGATTCTTGTCTGAACCATTCCTGCGATTTTGCGGAAGTTGTAGTCTCGTTTGAGGACCTGCTTCATGTATGGAAGTGCTTTCTCGTAGAATTCTTCCGGATCCATTTTTTTGATGTACTCGCCGTTCATCCAGCGGAGTTTGGTGATATCAAAGACTGCCGGTGATTTGCTGATGTGATGATAATCAAATGCCTTGACAAGTTCCGGAAGAGAGAAGATCTCCTGGTTGTCCTGCGGGCTCCATCCGAGCAGAGCTACGAAGTTTACGATCGCTTCTGTCACAAATCCCTGCTCCAGAAGATCCTCATAAGAGGAATGTCCGGAACGCTTGGAAAGCTTCTGATGCTCCTCGTTGGTGATCAGTGGGCAATGAACATAGACCGGGATCTCCCATCCGAATGCTTCGTAGATACGGTTGTATTTCGGTGCAGAAGAAAGATACTCATTTCCTCTGACAACGTGAGTGATTCCCATCAGATGGTCATCTACAACGTTTGCAAAGTTGTAGGTCGGGTATCCGTCAGACTTGATCAGAATCAGGTCTTCCATTTCTTCGTTGTTTACTGTGATGTCTCCGTAAATTACATCGTGGAAAGTAGTGGTTCCCTCTGTCGGCATATTGAAACGGATAACATGCGGTTCGCCTGCATCCAGACGTCTCTGTACTTCTTCTTTGGAAAGGTGCAGACATCTCTTGTCATAGATGGAGATCTCCTTGCCTGCAACGACACGTTTCATGGATTCCAGTTCCTCCGGACCGCAGAAGCAGTAGTAAGCATCACCCTGTTCAATAAGCTGCTGTGCATATTTGAGATAGATTCCGGATGCCTGTCTCTCACTCTGTACGTAAGGACCTACGCCGCCGTCCTTGTCCGGACCTTCATCGTGAAGAAGTCCTGTACCTGCCATGGTACGATAGATGATATCTACAGCTCCTTCTACATAACGCTCCTGGTCTGTATCCTCGATTCTAAGGATAAAGTCTCCATCTTCATGTTTTGCAATCAGGTATGCGTACAGTGCGGTACGCAGATTTCCTACATGCATCCTGCCTGTCGGGCTCGGTGCAAATCTGGTTCTGATCTTTGTCATTTTATTATTTCCTGCCTTTCAAAAATGTAAAACCCCTGAGACAATTATATGCCTCAGGGAGTGTTTTTGCAATTATGCCTCAATTCCTCTGCCTTTAAGATACTCGATCACGTCTCCCACTGTTTCCAGTTCTGTCAGTTCCTCAGCAGGTATCTCGATGTTGTACTCATCTTCCAGTGCCATAACCAGTTCGAACAGGTCAAGGGAATCTGCTCCAAGGTCATCTTTAAAAGAAGTATCTGCTGTGATCTCGTTTTCGTCGCAGTTTAACTGTTCTGCGAGCATTTTTTTCATTTCATCTAACATTGCTTTTCTCCTTTATCAAGTATGCTTTTTCACTACTTTGATGTGCAAAGTATATATTCTGGAAAACTATTTGTCAATAGATTTTCTGTTATTTTAGGCTGCCCTTTCGGGTGTCTTGAGTTTAATCTGTTTGGACACGCTTAAGGCCAGTCCCATCTCGGCCATGAGGAACATGATCGAGGTACCTCCATAGCTGATAAACGGCAGCGTGACACCGGTATTTGGCATCAGATTTACTACAACTGCAATGTTCAGAATTACCTGCAGTGCAATATGTATAAAGATACCGCTGACAATCAGCGACCCAAAAAGATCCGGTGCATTCTGTGCGATAAAACACAGCCTGTAAAGAAGATATCCAAACAGAAGCAGAAGAATCACGCCCCCTACGATTCCAAGTTCTTCACAGATGATAGAAAAGATCATATCGTTCTGTGCTTCCGGTACGCTTCCAAGCTTCTGAATACTGTTACCAAGTCCACGTCCCAGAAAGCCTCCGGAACCAATTGCATAAAGCGCCTGTATGGTCTGGTATGCCGCAGTTCCTGTGGCATTCTCAGGATGAAGCCACGCGATGATTCGATTCAGACGGAAATCATCTGTCTCCTTTACACTCTGACCAATAACAAATACAAGAATCGCCAGAAACGCAATTGCCACCGCCACAAGAATCAGAAAAATCCTGGTCTTGGGATGTGCCACAAAAATCATTCCCACTGTAATACAGAAAATAATAATGGCTGTACTGAGGTTATCTGTGCAGACATATGCCAGCAATGCAAGAAATGTTCCCATTGCCCCAAGTGTCATACATGCCTTGAGTGAATTCATCTTCTTGCCCATGTGAACGATCATGTAGGAAAGACAGACGATCACGGCGATCTTGGCAATCTCTGCCGGCTGAAACTGAATCGGTCCGATTCTGAGCCATCTCCTGGCACCATTGGAAACAGTTCCCAGAGGTGTTCTTACCAGTACCATAGAGCCGGCAGCAACACCATACAGAACCCCTGTAAACCTTGCCAGGATATGATAATCAAACATGGATATAAACAGAGCACCGGCAATACATACAAAGCTGATCGCCGCCTGTTTCTTAAAGAAATACATATCATCACCATACTTGATCGTTGATGTGTATGCGCTGGTACTGTACAGCATAACCAGACCGAAACAGGTCAGAAGGATAATCGCCGCTACCAGATTGTAATCATAATACTCTGGTTTCTCTATAAGCTTCACTCCGATATTATTTCTGGATCTGGATTTGGTTTTGGATTTCTTTTTGGTCTTTTTCGAAACCGGTACATTGCCCCGCTGTTTCGTTTTTTCCATTTTATCACCTGATACTTTCTCTGTGATTTCTATGTCCTGCTATACAGTATAGCAGACTCCCTCCGCCATCGCAAGACAAAACAGGGGAACGGTCTGAAACCGTTCCCCTGAAAAAGTTATCATCATTATCAGTCGTTGTCAATTGCTTCTGTTTCAATGACAAACTTCACATTTCCATCCATCTTATCGGACTTTCCTGCATAGCTTGTGTATGCATTATCATCAGAACGAAGCGCATCCAGACGATCCAGAACATCCTGAAGATCATCATTTACAGCTTCATCAAGTTTCTTGATTCCCTTGTCATTGAATTCCTTTGTTCCGTCAGCCAGTTTCTTGGCTCCTTTGGCAAGCGTATTGATTCCGCTCTTAACCTGCGAACTTCCACTTACAAGTGTGCCTGTTCCACTTGCAAGCTGCTGTGTTCCGCTTGCAAGCTGACTTGCTCCGCTGTTCAGTGTACCACTGTTTGCAGAAAGCTGGTTTGCTCCGCTTGTCAGAGTACTTGTTGCACTGTCAATCTGACTTGCTCCGCTCTGAACCTGCTTGCTTGCACTTGTAAGCTGGTTTGCTCCACTTGTCAGCGTTGTTCCTGATTTCTGAAGCTGACTTACACCATTTGTAAGCTGTTTATTGGTAGACTGCAGTTTCAGTGCACCAGATTTCAGCTGTGTTGCTGACTTCTTTGCTGTATTATAACCTTCCTGAAGCTGATCTGCACCAGTCTGGAGTTCTTCTGCACCTTTCTGAAGTTTAGTTAACTGGTCGCCATCCAGCATACTTCCGACTTCTGTCTGAAGTGCTGCTGTTCCTTCTTTTACCTGAGCGGAAGCATTTGTCAGGGATTCTCCCTCTCCGGTTCCGTTCGTGATCAGATTGTCAGCTACTGTCTCTAACGCTTCATTATTACCGGTAAGCTGTGTCAGGGCTGCATTCAGACCTGCTGCAAGCTGTGCTGCACTGTCAATTGCATCTCCTGTGGAATCAGCATCGTCATCCTCATCCAGACCATCAGAAATCTGATCCAGACCATCCTTAAGCTGTGATACTGCATCTGCTGCCGCCTCATTCTGGCTGCCCTGTGCACTGATCGTAGCTGCTGCTGCCTGAACTTCTCCAGCCTGTTCAGAAAGACCAGATACCTGATCTGCATGTTCCTGAAGACTGTCAACTCCACTCTGCGCGGTATCCACACCACTGGAAATTGCTCCGATCGCACTTTCCACTGCGCTGTTTACAGCCGCTGCTGTTACATCATCCATAGAAGAAGTATCAATGCTGCTCAGAATATCAATTGCAGATTCTGCACTTGCAAGACCGCCGGCGATCGTTCCTGCATCACCCTGAATTGCTGCTCCTGCACCCGCTGCTTCGCTGATTGCATCTGCTGCTTCACTCACCTGATCCGCTACGGAATCATCTGTAGATGCCTCAATGGAATCTGCTGCCTCCATTGCCTGTGCAAGACCGCTTGTGATCTGCTCTGTTTTGGAGTCTTCACTTTCGCTGCTTCCTGTCATGCTTCCAAGAAGCTGTGCAAGCTGTTCAGCAACCGGCTGTGCCTGTGCAACGCCTGCCGCATATGTTTTTACGCTGTCTGCAAACTGTGCTGTTCCCTGTGCATAAGCACTTACACTGTCTGCATATGTGTTGATCTTTGTAACTGTATCGGAAAGTTCTCCTACCATTGAACCTGCTTTTTCTGCAAAAGCACTGATTCCTGCTGCCGCTTCCTTGACACCCTTTGCGCTCTTTCCAACACCCTCTACCAGTGTTCCGATTCCATCAACATACGTAGTAATTCCGTTTCCAAGCTGTGTAGCGCCCTGTACATAAGCCTTTACACCACTTCCAAGAGTGTTTGTTCCGCTGACGTAAGCTTTTGCACCGGCTGCAAGAGTATTTACACCCTGATTATATTCTGTGAGGGAACTGGTCAGCTTACTTACACCGGATGCATACTGATTTACACCGGACGCAAGGGTATCTGCACCGGAAGTATAAGATGCAACACCACTCTTCAGGCTTGCAGCACCGCTGTTTAATGTACTTACGCCGCTTTTCAGTGAAGCAATACCGTCATCCAGTTCTTTGTATTTCGTATTCAATGTGGTAGTACCATCAGAAAGTTCCTTGGCCCCATCCACCAGCTTAGTTGCAGAATCTGTAAGTTCTTTCATGGAATCCTTAAGATCATCCAGACCGTCAATATCATCTGTATCAATGGAATCCAGAAGGTCTGTCATTCCGAAAGTAAAGGTAGAACTCATGCTGAAATCTGTCACATCTGCTTCCATTGTGAAGCCTTCCGGAATGTCAATGTCGATATCCTTATCGATGCTCTTGAGATCCAGGCTGTCTGCCAGTCCCGGGAGACCTACGCCGACTGCAATGTTTCTCTGTCCGTCAGAAAGGACTTTACCATTGTCGATCGTTACATTTGTGAAATTATCGACCGGAAGGATCATTGCTGTCACCATGACGAATGGTGAATACATGTCTGTCTTTTTCTTGCCGACTTTTACTTTGTTCTTGGCATTGTTTGTGTATTTTACTTCGACCTTGAGATGACCGCTCTTGCCTGCCAGATCATCCGGACTTACCTGAACACCGTCCAGGTAATAGGTAAGTTCTACAGATGCCGGAAGTTCCTTGGTAGTAGTTCCCTGATAATAAATATCCTTATCCTCTGTATTCCAGGTCAGGTCATCGCCGTCCTGGTCAAAGGTCTCATCACCTTTGACATTCTTGATATCTTTAAGATCGGACACATCGCTTAAATTTCCTGAGGAAGCTGAGTTTTTCAGCCATTCAGATACAGTGATTTCCTGCGGAGTACCACTTGCTGAAGCGTTTACATATACAGTTTCCTGTTTTGAAACACTGCTGTCCGCAGCCAGTACCGGCACTGTTCCCATAACAACTGCCATTCCTGTTGCCAGAGAAGCTACCACTACTTTCTTTCTGTTTCTGTTCATATCTTGACTCCTTTTCCAGCCCGGGGGCTTCATTCATTTATGTGTTGATTTTATTTTTTGTCCGGCAAAAAGCCTTTTGATGTACGAACAATGATCGGGTCAAATACCATAAACATCGCCGGAAGTACAAGCAGTACAACGACCGTACTGATCACCGCACCTCTCGCAAGCAGAGTGCAGATCGAACCGATCATATCTACCTGTGAGTAAAGAGCTACACCGAAGGTTGCTGCAAAGAAGCTGCATCCGCTTACGATGATAGACTTCATGGAGAATTTATGTGCAATAGAAATAGATTCCTTCTTGGTCTTGCCAAGATGACGCTGTTTCTGGTAATTGCTTGTCATCAGGATCGCATAGTCTACGGTTGCTCCAAGCTGGATCGCACCGATGACGATACTTGCAACGAACGGAAGGGTTACACCCTGATAATACGGGATTGCCATATTTACATAAATCGCAAACTCGATAACCGCCAGAAGTACAAACGGCAGGGAGATGGATTTGAATACAAACAGGATGATCACGAAGATTGCTGCCATGGAAAGGATATTTACTCGCTGAAGGTCGACATCTGTCGTATCCTGAAGGTCCTTCATCAGAGGTGCCTCACCGATGACCATGGAGTCCGGACTATATTCCTTAACGATCTCCTGAATGGAAGCAAGCTGTGCGTTACATTCATCTGTTGCAGATGAATATTCAGAGCAGACAAACTGCACTTCGTAGTTGTCTGATTCCAGCATTTCCCTGACATTGGAAGGGATCATGGATTCCGGGAAACTTGGTCCGATCAGGGAGTTCATACCCAGAGACCATTTTACTCCGTCTATTTCATCGATCTTGTCGAGCATCTGTGTTTTCTGTTTGCTGTCCAGACCATTCCTGAGCAGGATCATATGCATCGTGCTCATATCAAAATCCTCTTTCAGTTTATCATTTGCAACATTACTTGCCAGGGTTGCCGGAAGAGATTTATCAATATTGTAGTAGATCTGTGTATGGTTGTTTCCATAGATTGCCGGGTACAGAAGTACGAGGAATACGATCAGCCATACTTTGTAATGTTTGGTGATAAAACCGGAAGCTTTGTCCATGTTCGGAAGCAGAGCCTTGTGTTTTGTCTTCTCGATTGCCTTGTCGAATACGAGGATCATTGCCGGAAGAACAGTTACACAGCAGACAACTCCGATCACAACACCCTTCGCCATAACGATACCCATATCACGTCCCAGGGCAAAGGTCATAACACACAGTGCAAGGAAACCGGCGATCGTAGTAACGGAACTTCCCGCTACGGATTTGAAGGTATCTGCGATCGCATGTGCCATCGCACGTTCTTTCTCATCATATTTCTTCTTATATGCTTCAAACGAGTTCAGCAGGAAAATGGAATAGTCCATTGTAACACCAAGCTGAAGTACCGCCGTCAGTGATTTGGTAATGTAGCAGACCTGACCGAGAAAAATATTACTTCCAAGGTTATACAGGACCGCCAGACCTACACTCAAAAGGAACAGAATTGGAACCACGAGTGAATCCATTGCAAGAAGCAGTACCAGAAGGGAAAGTCCTGCTGCGATCACAACATAGATCGGCATCTCCTCCAGGGCAATGTTCTTGATATCTGTTACAACACCTGACATACCACTGATAAAGCACTGTTCATTTGCGATCTTACGCATGTCTGTAACTGCTTCCATCGCAGCATCAGAGGAAGTTGTATTGTCAAACAGTGCGATCATCATGGTCGCATCGCCATTAAAAAATGCATCTTTGAATTTATCAGGGATCATGCTTACCGGGATGCTTAAGTCAGCCACACTGTCATACCACAGAACATCCTTTACATGCTCTACATCCTGAAACTTTTCTTTTAATGCTGCTACGTCCTTGAGGTCCATATCTTCCACAACGACCATGGAAAACGCACCCATTCCGAACTCATCTACCATGATATCCTGGCCTTCTACAGTTTCCAGGGAATCCGGCAGATAACTAAGGATATCGTAATTGACTCTTGTTGCCGCCATACCGATCACTGACGGTATCAGCAGAATCATACTGATCAGTACGATCAGCACTTTATGCTTCGCTATCCATTTACCGACCTTAATCATCATGTCCTCCTTGTTGACTATCTTTTTCATTTATGACTATCAGTCATTTTCTTTTCATCATTAAGAGTTATATACCAAAACTGACTGTTAGTCAATATACGATTATGCGAAAGTGTCCAAAAAACAACTTATTTTTTTCATTGTGTTGATTGGTCCGTAATTAATATTGACTTCTGGTCATTTTTGATTATAATAAAGCACAAAAGGTATGGTCAGAAGGAGAGATTTTATGGGAAAAGTAGAAGTAAAAAAGCAGAAAAAGAAAGATGCGCTGTTCAATACTGCATTCGAGCTTTTTACCACCAAAGGCACCAACCAGACGACCATCTCTGATATCGTAAACAAAGCAGGCGTCGCCAAGGGGACCTTTTATCTTTATTTTAAAGACAAATATGATATTCGAAATAAACTGGTATCACACAAGACCTCGGAGCTTTTTTACCAGGCTTACCGTGCCGTGATCGACCAGGAGATCACAGGCTTTAGGAATCAGCTTCACTTTATGATCGATTTTATTCTGGATGCCCTGGAAAGTGACTCTCCTCTTCTGATGTTTATTTCCCGCAATCTTTCCTGGGGTGTCTTTCAGGCAGCTCTGGATGACAAAGTTCCAGACGAAGATCTTGTATTTTATGATGCGTATCTCGGACTTCTTGAGAAGGATGAACATACGTATGAACATCCGGATATGATGTTGTTTTCGGTGATCGAGCTGGCAAGCTCCACCTGTTACAGCTGTATTCTTTATCAGCAGCCGGTTTCACTCAGTGAATATAGGCCGTATCTGCATCGGTCGATCGATGGGATACTGGATAGTTATACCCATGACGAACCACGGGGACGGAGTTAATGACCCTGAAGTGCCATATAACTCCGTCCCCGTGATTCTGTCATCTTTTTTCAAGTTTTTTATCATTCTTTGCTTTTTCGATCAACTCTGCGATTCTGCTGTTCGTTTTCCCCACTGTTACTCCGGCATCAATGACTTTTTCACAGGAATCCACCAATTTCATGGCTTCTGCAAATGTCTCATCACTGATCTCCTCAAACGGCTTCTCTGTCACAGTCCGTACAGCGAGAAGGCGTGCCAGCTGATAGTCGATGTCATTGGTATAGAGAATCCCGGCTGCAAATGGGATATTTTTTCTCTGCAGTTCTCTGTAAATTGGGATTCCGGTTCCACCGCTGGAGATGACCAGGGTCTTTGGTTCTCCTTCTGGTCTTGGAAGTTCCAGGCTTCCGAAGACCGGGTCAAAATATCCATTGTCAATTCCATAAAGATCACGGATCGCTTCTTCCTTAAAGATCGTTTCCGGTTTTCCGTAATGTGCAATGCGATCGCCTTTTACGCAGATGATCTTGTCGGCCACTTTTTCAGCCAGATCGATCTCATGGAGCGACATGATCACGGTGATTCCTTTTTTCTTTGCCATATTTCTGAGGATTGAAAGCAGTTCCAGTTTGTAACGCACATCCAGGAATGAAGTAGGTTCATCCAGAACGATGATCTCCGGTTCCTGACAGATTGCCCTTGCCAGAAGAACTCGCTGCCGCTGTCCGTCACTGATCGCGTTAAAATCACGGTCGCCAAGTTCCTGTGCATGGACTGCTTCCATCGCTTCATCAACCTTCTGCTCATCTTCCCTGCTCAGGATTCCAAGCTTGCCGGTATATGGATAACGTCCGGTAGCCACAATATCATGGCAGGTCATAAGTTCCGGTTTCATACGGTCCGTCAGGACTACCGCCATCTTGGTAGACAGGTCACGGAAAGACAGCTTAGAGAGATCTGCATCTGCGATCTTTACATTTCCGGAAATGATCTTGAGCTGGCGTGTGATACTTTTGAGGATCGTGGATTTGCCGGCACCATTCGGTCCGATCAGTGTCACGATCTCTCCTTTTTCGATTCCGATACAGATGTCATGGATCAGGGCTTTTCCGTTATAGCCAACTGCCAGATTATCCATATTTATATATTGCTCTGCCATATCACTGTTTTCCTTTCTGACGTTTCAGCATCATTGCGATGACAACCGGCGCGCCAAAGATTGAAGTTACGGTACTGATGTTCAGTTCCAGCGGTGCAAATGCTGTTCTTGCGATCAGGTCACTGAGCATACAGAAGACTGCTCCTCCCAGGAAGGTTCCCGGAATGACGACCAGTGGCCTGGAAGTATTCAGTGCCTGTTTTACCAGATGTGGAACTGCGATTCCCACGAAAGAGATCGGACCCGCAAAAGCAGTTACTGTAGCCGAAAGGATACTGGACAGAAGGATCAGTGTCACACGAAAGACCTTGATATCAACGCCCATGCTCTGTGCATAAGCTTCGCCCAGCTGATAGGCACCGATCGGTTTGGAGAGCATAAATGTCAGTGCGACTGCAACAGCTACGATCACTGCTGCAATATGTACATTACTCCAGCTCATACCGGAGAAACTTCCCTGGGACCAGCCATGAAGGTTTACGATATCGGAATCCTCTGCAAACGTAACCATAAAATCCGTGATCGCAGAGCAGATATAACCGATCATAGTTCCGGCGATCAGAAGTGTCGCCATATGTTTGATGCGTCTGGATACCAGAAGGATAAATCCTGTTGCTATCAGAGATCCGATAAAAGCGGCAATTACTAATGTATAGGAAGAAACTTTGTTGAATTTCTCCAGGAAATAGATCATTGCCAGTGCTACGACCATTTTGGCTCCGGAAGAAATACCCAACAGGTATGGTCCGGCGATAGGGTTTTCAAAAAAGGTCTGTAACAGAAATCCGGAAAGGGACAGTGCACCGCCCAGGATCGCCGCCATCAGAAGACGCGGCATTCGGATCTTCCAGATAATATTGTATTCTGTCTGTGCACCTTCCCGCAGGAAAATGATCTTCAGGATACGTGAGACCGGAATGTTTGTCGTTCCGGTATTGATGTTTAATATCAGAATTGCAAAAAGTGCCGCTGCAAGTACTGCAAATACTGCTGCGTAACGTGAACGCCGCCGGAAGTTTTCCATGTGGAAGGTTCCGGTGCCCTCACCTGTCTGTGCTTTCATCATGTTTTCTCCTGTATTTAATCAATTTTTGTCATAAAGGTCATCTGGCTCGCATCTCCGCCGGTGAGCATCAGATGAATGTCTGTGATCATATTTCCTACAATGTCGGTTGCCTGGTAGAGATATTTGCCGGCACACCATACATTGCCTTCTTTGACAGCCTTGAAGTCTGCAAAAAGTTCGCTCTTCTGCAGAAGGTCATCCACGCTGTTAATCGGATCATCAATCGTTCCATTGTATACCAGATAATCCGCATCGATCGCCTGTGTATAAAATTCTTCCATCGTCATCGGCACGGAAGAACGCTTTGTTTCTTCCTCAGAGTCCACCTGTGTCGGAACGTAACGACCGCCTGCGATCTCGATCATCTTCGGCACATAGTCGGATGGTTTTCTTACGACTACGGAGCCATCTGTATTAATATAGAAGAAAGCGACTGTTTTTTCTGTATTTTTGAAATCTTTCAGATCAGAGATGATCTTTGCCTGTTCGTCAAAGAATTCTTTCGCCTCATCTCTCTTATCAACCATTTCTGCATAAACTTTGATCCATTCGGTACGTCCAAGCGGATGGTTTTCGTAACTGGAACGGTCTGTGAATACAGGGATTCCCATCTGCTCGATCATCTCCTGTACCTTCGGGGTGTGAAGGATCATCGTTGATTCAATTGCCAGATTACATCCGGAATTTACGAGAAGTTCATAATCCGGCTCACTGTATTTGCCGGCAAAAACGATGTCGCCGTTTTCCATTGCCTGTTTTGCCGCATCAACATACCATCCAGATGCCTGAAGGGAAGAAAACTTGATGTCATCCAGTGCGTCCAGGGAAGAAAAAAGAGACATTGCAGATGTCGCTGCCAGGTAAATATTATCCAGCGGCTTCTGAAGCACCACGATATCCTCATCCAGTCCGTCAGGGGCACTCTTTCCTTCCGGTACCAGAAGGAACTGGCCGCTGTCCGGCACATCGATCAGAGTATAGTCATCGTTGTAATAGTATATATGGAAGCATTCTGCAAACTCATTCTGCATTTCTGACTGAAAAGTCAGGCCGGGGATCTCCGGTGCAGAGGAATCGTTATCTGCTGCTTTTGTGCTCACGGACAGGCTGAAAATCCCCATCATGAGAAGGCATGCTGCCATAAGCGGCAGCCACAGTTTTCCTGTACTTCTTTCTTTCATATTCTTATTTTATCCTCCGATTTTTATATACGGGCGATCCGAAGACCGCCCGCTCCCATGATTACTGTGTTACTGTTCTGTATCTGTATTTTCTGTTGTATCTGTACTTTCCGATGTGTCTGAGCTTTCTGAGTTATCTCCGCTATGTCCGCTTACAGCAGCTTCATAAAGTTTGGACGCTTCCTTCTCACATCCGAACAGAGCCCCATATACTTTGCTCCACTCATATTTTGCAAGGACATCCTTCTCATCTTTGGAACGATCCAGGATCATCGGGATCTTGAGGATTGCAAGTTTTTCTGCAAAGGCAGTCATTTCCGGATATTTCGCTGCGATCTGGTTTTCATCGCTCTGTGCATCATCCGTCTGTTCTGCATCAGCAGTATCTTCCGTACTGTCGTCCCCTGTATCCTCTGCTTTCGCTGTCAGGATATCGGACGGTACGATCGCCAGTTTGCATTTATTTTTTACAAGTTCTTTCAGGTCTGCTTTATCATAAGTGCCTGCTGAAATGATATCGCCTTTTCCAAGGGATTCTTTGATTGCAGCGATCTTGCAGTCGTCTGCTGTCGCAGAAACCGCAGATACATTTTTGTCTGCACCGATCTTATCGATCATTTCCAGTGCCACGTCAGAAGCAACATATGTCTTGTCCATCGGAAGCTGGATCACAATAATAGATTTGTCGATTCCTGCCGGAATCTGATCGGCTTTGTCCTCAGGAACAAGAAGGTAGCGGATGACTTCCTGCTTATAAAGTTTTGCGTAATCCTGTTCTGTCGCTGCGTTCTCCTCTCCATCCGCACTGGAAGTCTTTGCTGTACTTTCTTCATTCGTGCCGTCTGTGGAAGTCTGTGCCGCGTTATTCTGTGTAAGATCCACACTGTCCTTGCCAAACTCATCATTCAGAGTGATCTCAAGCACGGTCATATCGTTGTTGTAATAATGGATCTTGAACATTTTGGAATGTTCCAGTTTCAGGGAGCTCATATATTCCAGACCTGTGATCTTTGGCGCCGCATCATCCTTGTATACGGTGCCAGCATCTGTCTCGGCTTCCTGACCGTCTGCAAGCTTTGTGGAATTTCCTGCTGCCTTTGCAGTCACACTGCTGCCACCGGAACTCTTACTGCCGGAACTGCTGTCCGGGATATCCATGCCGAAATACAGAGTATATTCAATCTCGTACGGCTTGGACATCGCTGTTGTACAGCCTACGACTTTATTGTTGGCATTCAGCTGGATCGGGATCTTGAAGGTACTGTATTTGTCCCCCTGATCTACCGGATCATACTGGTTTCCACTTGCTTTCACATAGATCCATTTGCCACTGTTGAATGTCACATACGCCCATGCCTGTCCATCTTCGACGCTGATCTTGTCGCAGGTAATATTAAGGCCATGCGTACCTGTTCCACCTGACCAGGAGAAAGAGAACTGATCAGAGCCATATTCCCCATCCTTTAAGCCGCCGGCAGAAGAATCTACCTGGCTTGTCTTGCCATCTGTATTTGATTTGTAGTTATTTGTACTCGAGCTGCTTCCACCGGATCCACTGCTTCCGCCGGAACCAGTTGAACTGCCGCCAGAACTGCTTCCATTAGAACCACTTCCACCGGTGCTGCCTCCATTGGAACTGTTGCTGCCGCTGGAACTGCTTCCATTGGAGTTACTTCCATTGGAACTGTTATTTCCATTAGAGTTATTCCCTGAATTATTTCCGTTCGAATTATCATCTTTGGAACCATCTCCGCCAGTTCCGGAATTGCTGGTATCTACGTTGAATTTCAGCGTATGGTCATACCACATTTTATCCTTATCACCAGCCTCATAGTAACGATGAGAGCGCGCAGCCAGTTTCGTATCTTTGTTCAGACCTTCCAATGCAAATTCATAGGTATATTTACCCTCTGCATCAACTTTGTAGGAAATCAGCTTGCTGTCTGCCGCCTTCAAAGCCTCTTCTTTGGTTCCAAGAAACAGCCTGTCGTATCCTGTTCCACTCAATGTGATTTTTGCAGTAACCTTACCATTCTTGACCGTAATCTCACATGCATTGATCTTGAACATCGTAGCCGTACCAGATACATGTGTCACCGTGCCTGTATAGGTTCCATCCTTCGGAATATCACTGGATGGTGCAGAAGTCGGCTTCGGTGTGGCTGTCGGCTGTGGTGTGACTGTCGGAGTGGCATCCGGTGTGGCTGCACCGCTCTTTGTGATATGGATAACGTATTCAATATCATGCGGCTCTGTCATGGCGATCGTCGTTCCGGTGATCGTCATATCTGTATTAAAAGTCACCGGAATCTCAAAGTAAGAACCGCCTTCGTTACTTGCAGGCTGATATTCTTTGCCGTCCACAACCAGTTTCGTAAAACTGCTGCTGCTGAATTTGATCGTTGCATAGGTCTGACCGTCTTTTACAGTAATCCCTTCACAGGTGATCTTTGTTTTTCCTGTACCGCCGCTGAATGAGAAATCATCTGCTTTATACGTACCATCTGCCATGGAAACGGCATCTGCTTCTGTCTCAGCAATACTGTCTTCTGTCGTATTGTCTTTTTCCAGACTTTCAATACGATAGTCCTCGGCTGCTGTAGTCTGCTCTGCACCAGTCTCTTCCAGTGCTCCGATCTGCCAGAGAGAAGCAGAATCGCTGTCTGAACTGTCTGAGCTCTTTGAAATCATTCCTTCGCCGGAATTATCTGCAGAAGTATTTTCTTCTGCTGTCGGTACTGTTTCAGAAGGTTCTGCTGTATCCGTTGTTTCCTGTACAGGTGTTTCTGATACTTCAGACGGAAGCATAAAATACAGTTCTTCCTCTGTATACCAGCTGTCATCCTCTGTATTTCCCGGGACATAAGCCGCTTTTTCACCAAGGTACTTCGGGTCGATATAAAACAGATAATGATATCTGCCCGCTTCATCCAGAGAGCCCTCAATTACCGGTGTGCGGTCTTCGTCTGTTCTGTTTCCGATATATACTCTGTTATAAGTTGTATTGGCAGAGACAATCTCGATCAGAATGGAATCATCCTCTGCATACGCTTTTTTGTCTGTTATCTGAAGGAATTCTTCTCCTGATGATACATCGTCTGTGTTCTGCTCTGTTTCGCCCGCATCAGTTTCTTCTGTTTCCTGAGCTGTATTTTCATCAGATTCTCCTGATGAGTCTTCACTGCTTTCCTGCGCCGATGCATTTTCTGCTGATGCCATGACCGATGCCTGTGGTGCAGCTGTTATACTCAATGCAAGGAATGCAGCGAGAAATTTTTTCGAATGCATATGCCTCTCTCCTCTTATAAAACGCATTTCTGTAAGTATCTCATATAGGATTTTTCCTCTTACACTGCAAAAATATAAAGCCTACTCTCCGATCCAGATGAGTAGACTTCAGTCGCACAAATAAAACATCCTTCTTTGCATAACCGGATGTTTCGTTTCTGTGAAATTCTGCTTTCTTCGGAAGCTTTTCACTGATTCTCCAGCAGGTTTCCTGACTTGCAGAGTATTCTAAGATCACGCCTTCTCACACAACTTCACATGCAATGGCTTCTGCAATCCTCTCTTACGCTTACAGTGACCGGATCGTTCAGGATTCGCACCTGATTCCCTATTATCTGTCAGTGACAGCACTGGAGTTCCTATATTCTGCTTTATTATAGCAATATATGCATCCTAGTGCAATAGTCTGAGCCTGATTTGTACTGCCAAAAATGTGCCAATATGCACAGAAAAAGCAGTGTTTTTTCTTGTTAGCATTTGTTATTTTTAACAAGAAGTGATATGATTAATAACAGAATGTAATTCGCGGGACATTCCAGTTGCACAGGGCATCCTTCATGATGCCTCAATTTTATTCAATAATAAGGAGATTATGAAAATGAAACAAAGAAGTAAAATTCTGACAGCATTGTTTCTCAGTGCATCACTGGCAGTTACTCCGGCAGCTTCAGTCTCAGTTCTTGCGGAGGATCTGGATTTTGCAGCAGTCGAAGAAATTGACGTAGTACCCGAAGAAGAAATTTCTGATTCAGAAGAAGTTTCCACTTCCACAGAGGATTCTGTTTTAGCGGCCGACATTACGACAGAGGATTCTGACCTGACAACTGATGAATTTACAGCAGATACATCTACCTTCAGTGCGGATGAAGCAGATGTATTTACATCTGGTGAGACATCTGAACAGGATGTCTCAGAAGCCAGAACTCATTCTATCAAAGTTTCTGTTATCAACAGTTCAGGGGTTGCTTCCGGCATGTACGCTATGAACAGTGCTGTTGTCACCAGACAGGACGATGGCACTTATCTGGTAAGAATGCACCAGACAAACGTAAACAGAAACTACATGGCTCTCACAGATGATAAAAACAAAGCAACCAATCATGAGGTTGACTGGTATGTTGCTGGTGGAGACGACGGCTACTGGTATACCATTCCTGTTGCCAGTCTGACAGATCCCCTCTATGCAAGTTTCAGCTATACCAAAAATGTAAATGCAGGCAAAGCCTGGGGAAATGTTCAGACAATCACCTTTGATGTCAGTTCCATGGCAGAAACCGAAGAAAGAGATGCAGTTGCATCCGATATCAACAAACTTCCGGCTACAAACGGTCCTGCTGATTACACATCTGTAGATGCAGCTCTGGCCACTGTTCCGGAAGACCTCTCCATCTACACTGATGAAACAGCTGATGCTGTAAGAGCTGCCGTTGCAGCAGTTAAAAGAGATTATACTATGGCACAGCAGGCTGATGTTGACAAGATGGCACAGGCCATCACCGATGCAGTCAATGCTCTGGTCAAAAAAGCTGTAGAAGAAGCCAAGACTCATTCCATCAAAGTTTCTGTTACCAACAGTGAAGGTGTTGCTTCCGGCATGTATGCCATGGATGATGCTATCGTTACCAAGCAGGACGACGGCACTTATCTCGTAAAAATGCATCAGGCAAACGAGAACAGAAACTACATGGCTCTCGTAAATGGTACAACGGCAGACGACATAGCTGCTGCTACTCAGCACAAGGTTGACTGGTATGTTGCGGATTCTTCCTACTATTATACCATTCCTGTTGCAAGCCTCAGTGATACTGTTTATGCAAGCTTCAGTAAGACCACAAACGTCAACAAAGGCTCAAAATGGAGCAATGTCCAGGCCATCACTTTTGACACCACCTCCATGGCAGATACTGACAAGAGCGATATTGATGCTTCCGGCATGAACAAACAGGCTGCCCTGGATTATTCTTCTGTAGATGCTGCTCTGGCAACTGTTCCTGAAGACCTCTCCATCTATACAGACGAAACAGCCAATGCTGTTACTTCTGCCGTGAAAGCACTTAGCGGTACATACAAAGCTGCAACACAGGATGACGTTGACAAACTGGCCACCGCTATCACCGATGCGGTCAACGCTCTGGTTGAAAGAGGACTTCTCACTGTTACAAACGAAACATTAATGTTTAACGTTGAAAAAGCTATTCTCAGAGACGGCAATCTCATCCTTACCCTTCACGGAACAGGTTATCATTATCTGTACAAAGGTACTTATGAAGAAGCTGTTGCAAATGGTGATAACAGAGACAACTGGATCGCCGGTGAAGAAGTTAACGGTAAATGGCAGTTTACTGTCCCTGTAGCAGAAGGCGAGACATACCTTCCGATCGTAGCTATCTCCAACAGCTACCTTACCAAATATGAAGAAGGCAAGAACTCTCTGAAAAGAGCTTTCTATCCTCGCCAGGCTGTGATCGATCAAGACGCTGCTACTTTAGTTACCGGTGATTACGATCATACAAAAGATCTGACCGTTGACAACAGCGTTAAGATGTTCAACGTTGCTGCTGCTTCTCTTGAAACCATCGGCGGACCAAATTCTAACAATTATAAGGAAATCCTTCACCTGACCATGGGCAGCGACAGCTTTGACAAAGTATTTATCGGTTTTGCCAAAGATGCAGCAAAAGCTGAAACAACGGCTGACATCACAGACCGCAAAGTTTCTTTCAATATGAAGGCAAACGCTATGGGTGGAGAAGCTACTACAGATTATCTTGACAAAGAAGTAATCTTCTCTTTCCATTCTGTAAAAAATGGTACCTGGTATGAGCGTGTCTTCAATGTAAGCAAGACAAATGGCACACTTACCATTACACCGGTTGCTGCTGCTGATTACACCGCTGTAGATGCGGCTCTGGCTGCTGTTCCAAAGGATCTCTCCATCTACACTGACGAAACGGTTGCTGCTGTAAGAGCTGCTGTAGACGCAGTTAACAAAAACTGTACCGTATACCAGCAGGCCGATGTTGACAAGATGGCTTCTGATATTACAGCAGCTGTAAAAGCACTGGTTAAGAAACCTGTAGCCGCTGCCAAAGTTACGCTGAATGCTACAAGCAAAAAAATCACTACCGGTAAGTCCTTTACATTAAAGGCCACTGTTGCACCTTCCAATACAACAGACAAAGTTGTATGGAAATCCAGCAATACCAAAGTTGCAACTGTATCCGCTAACGGTACTGTAAAAGCAGTGAAAGCAGGTACTGCTGTGATCACCGCTACGGCAGGAAAAGTAAAAGCAACATGCAAAGTTACTGTTGCCAACCCAGTTTACAAAGTAACCAGCATCAAACTTGCAGCTGCTCCTTCCCGCTACATCACAGCAGGCAAAAGAGTACAGCTCAGAGCTACAATCACTCCTTCCAATGCAACAAACAAAGCAGTAACCTGGAAATCCAGCAATACCAGAATCGCAACTGTCAGCTCTACCGGTATTGTAACCTTCAACAAAAATGCAGGCGGCAAAAAAGTCACCATCACAGCTACTGCAAAAGATGGCAGCAAGAAATATGCAAGAATCACCCTTGCCTGCATGAAAGGTTCTGTAAAGAGCATCAGGCTTTCCGGAAAAACTACCGTTACCAACGGTCAGTCCACAAAAGTAACCGCAGCCGTTACTTCTCAGGGCGGAAGCGCAAACAGATCACTTGCATGGTCTTCCAGCAATACAAAACTTGCTACCGTTGACAAATACGGTAAAGTCAAAACCATCAAAGGCAAAAAAGGTACAGTTACCATCACTGCCAAAGCAACAGACGGATCTGGAAAGAAAGCAACATTCAAGATCCGCATCAAATAATATCCCTCAGTTTCACTGATCGATATTACTACATAAAAAAATATCCTGGCGGGTTCAGTTATGACACTGGATCCGTACAGGATATTTTTATTGTACTGCATATTTGGTTATCGTTTTGTCCAAAGACAATTTTATTTCTCTGACGCTTCTTTTGTATCGTCTGTTGAAGTGTCCTTCGTCTCTTCTGTTGCTGCTGTCTCATCAGATTCTTTCTGAGGATTGGTGACTTTTACCTTATGATCGTACCATTTGTTTTTCTTTCCGATCAGGGCAAGGTCAAATTCTTCGTCAATAGCTTCAACCGGAATATCAAAACCATAAACTTCTTCTGACATTCCATCGCTGTATGTAACAGTATCTGTTGTCGGCTGGAGAAGTTCTGCACCATCTTTCTGTGCATCCTCTGCTGTTCCCACAAACAGATTTACGATATTTTTGGAAGCCAGACTTACATGAAGTGTCATCTTACCGTCTTTGACTGTCAGGACTCCCTTGCCATCGTTTGCTTCGTTTACATGGAACATTCCGCTGTCTGTGTCAAACTCAGCACTGTAGGTGCCATCTTCCAGAACTGCATCCTTTGCATCGTCCTTCTTATCGGTTGTATCAGCCTTGGCATCATCCTTCTTGGCATCTGCTGTTGCTGTAGAAACTGACTTGACTTCTGTTTCTGCCAGAACCGGCGTAAAGCTTCCAAACATAAGTGCTCCGCTTAATACGCATGCCATCATTGCCACTGAACGTTTCATAATATTTTCCTCCTGCTTTTACAGGAAATGCCCGGAAAGACCTAGATCCTCCCGGGCAGCCCCGTTATCTTACATAAAAACTGTTTCTTTATTATTCTGCTGCTTCTTCTGTAGTATCAGCTGCATCGTCTGTTGTTTCCTCTGCTGCTGCATCATCAGAAGCTTCTTCTGTGTCATCTGTTACTTCTGCTGCATCATCAGCTGTTCCCAGAGAATCGATAGCATCTTTTGTATGTGCTACATACAGATCCTCAACTGCTGCGACTCTCCCAAGACCTTCGATCTGGCAGTCAACACTGTCAAATGCTCCGGATGCCTCGAACTGGCTCTTCCAGGAATCTTCATCATCACCAGCCATATCGTTGTTTGCATGGTCACCAGCTACAACCATAAGCGGACGAAGAACGACTTTCTTGAAGCCTGCATCTTTAACCTTAGCGATAACTTCTTCGCATGCGGTGTCTTCCGGCTCACCTTCAACAGTTCCGATGAAAGCGTTTGTGAATCCAAGGTCTTCCATCTGTGTCTGCATCTGATCGTATGTTACGTTTGCTGTATGAGAAGTACCATGTCCCATGAATACGAATGCTGTTCCGTCTTCTGCGGCTGCTTCCATGCTGTCATATCCTGCTACCTTGCAAGCTTCATCTGTGATAGCCTGTGCAACTGCTTTCTTGTCGTCGTTGATCACAGTAGCGTCATCACCAACTTCACCAAGCATTGGCTCTGCGATTGCTACAGATTCGAATTTGTCTTTGTAGTTGTCGATTACTTCTACCATCTCATCGTACTCAGCACCATGCATCAGATGTGTAGGCTGAACAACAAGGTTCTTAACTCCGTTTGCTACTGCACGGTCAAGAGCCTGATCCATGTTGTCGATTGCTTCATCATCTCTTGCCTCTACATGGTTGATGATGATCTGTGCTGTGAAAGCACGTCTTACGGACCAGTCCGGATAAGCTGCTGCCAGAGCATCTTCGATTCCTTTGATATCCTGTGCACGGCTGTCGTTGAAGGAAGTACCAAAGCTTACAACAAGAAGTTCGTTCTCACCGATCTCATCCTGGTTGCGTGGGTCATCCTTGGAAGCATCGCCTGTGTCACGTCCGAAATATTCCGGGCTTGCTTCTTCACCTTCTACCAGTTCTTTCTGTGCGTCTGTCAGAGCATCCCATGCTTCTTTGGCTGCCTTACAGTCCTCATCTGTTGTGTCGTTTCTTTCCTGAACGTAGATCTTGTCGATCAGTGCTGCAACGTTGTCTGCTGCTGCCTGGTCATCATCAGATGCCTCTGCTGTATCGTCTGCTGCTTCTGCGTCATCTGCGTCATCTGCTGCTGCCTCTGTTGCAGTGTCCTCTGCGGTGTTGTCAGAAGCCATAACTCCTGCTGTACCCATCATAGATACAGTTGTGATCGCTAACAGTGTTGCAAGTGCTTTTACAGTTTTGTTTTTCATGTTTTTGTCCTCCTTTGACATTACAGTACGAAAACTGAACAGAATCCTGCACACAAAAAAAGCCCTCAAAAAAGGGGTAAGTGGTCTATCAAAAAACGGTACGACCAATTACTCGTGATCTGGAATCCATATTCCCGTACCAGACAACAGGCAGGTTTCCTGACTTGCCGCTCAACATATGGTTCTATCTTCCCAGTTTCCCAGTGATCATGCTTAATGCATACAGAACCGTACTCCGTGCTTACAGTGACGAGATCGTACAGGTTTCTCACCTGTTTCCCTTTTAACCTCATGAACAATGCCCTCGGCACCTGTTATCTTCTTTATTCAATTTTCTATACAGTATCATATTTTTTGACAAATTACAATACATTTGGGCTATTTTTAACAAAATATATCGGTCAGCCTGCTCATCTGTGCTGTTTTTGCTGCCGGATCTTCCGCTGCAAAGATCCCCGAGATCACGGCTGCACCGTTGACTCCGCTGCCCTCAAGCTGTGAGACATTTTCGCTGTTGATCCCGCCGATCGCCACGACCGGAATACTGACAGAGGCTGCGATCTTCTTCAGTTCTTCCATGGAAAGATATTTGGCATCTTTCTTTGTCGTGCTGCCAAAAACCGCCCCTGTTCCGATGTAATCTGCTCCGGCTTTTTCGGCTGCGATCGCCTGTTCAACAGTCTTGGCTGTCATCCCGAGGATTTTGTCCGGTCCTATCATGGCACGGATGTCTCTTTCCTTAATGTCTGACTGACCGACATGTACACCGTCCGCATCCATTTCCAATGCGATTTCCACACTGTCGTTCACTACAAAGGGGATATTGTACCTGCGGCAGAGTTTCTGAAGTTCTATGGCTTCTTTTCTTGTCTCTTCTGCACCCAGTTCTTTTTCTCGGAGCTGAAGGAAGGTTGCCCCGTTCTGGATCACCTTTTCGCAGACAGAAAGAAGTGTCTCGTCTTCTTTCAGCCAGCTTCGGTCCGTAATGACATAAAGTTTCAGCGCTTTTGCTATCTGTTCTCTTGTAAATTTCATTTTTCTTATCCTTTCTTCCGAATTCCATCCAATACCCTGCAAAGCGGCAGCAGATACAGGAAAAACGCGAATAAAATACTGCTCTGTGGTGCACCGACTGCCGTAAGCGGAACTGCCCCCGCGATCGACCATGGGATCATTGGTGCAAGGATCACGACACTGTCCTCCAGGTCATTCGCAAACCTTTCTTTGTCTCGTTCTGTTCTGGCGCAGAGCTGCTGTGTCAGCATGATCGCAAGTGTCTGGTTGCAGGCGATCGCGCTGGCTGCTGCTGATGTGAGCAGGATCGCAAGAAACGGAAATGTTTTTTGTGCCAGAGTTTCTACGGTCGCCTGGATCCCGTCGAGGATCCCCGTTTTCTCAAAAATCCCTGAATAGGATGAGGAAAGACACACGATCGCACCGACCCTCAGCATGGAAACGATCCCTCCTCCATCCAGCATGGAAGCGATCTCTGCATTTTCGCTGTGAAAGCCAAAGATAAGGATGTGCGGGAGTTCCATAAGCGGCATCCCCTGTATCCAGACGCATAAGACAAGTGCCACGGCAATGCTTGCAAGCATAGAGATTTTGACTCCGAGCTGCGCCACGGACAAAGCCAGGATCACCAGTGCCGGCAGAAGTGTCCACCAGACGATCCGAAATTCCTGATGAAAAACTCCGGTAAGATCCGGCAGTTCCTGTGTATGGGAAGTCTTCATTCCGATCATTGTATACAGGATGCAGACCAGTACAAAGGGGATCAGTGCACTGCGGAGCATATTTCTGATGTTCCTGTAAATGCTGGTCTCTGTCAGTTCTGACACAAGAAGGGCGCTGGTCGAGACCGGTGAACAGCGATCACCAAAAAAGATTCCCGAAAGGATCGCACCGCCGCAGAGCCACGGAGATACCGAAAGGACAGAGCCCATCGTCGCACAGACAACGCCTACTGTTGCCGCTGTCCCAAACGAAGTTCCGGTCAGCACCGAAACCAGCGAGTTCAAAAGAAATACCATCAGAAGAAAGACCGATGGTTTTATAAAATGGATCGTATAGCAGATGATCACCGGGATCGTTCCTGCCTGTCTCCAGAGTGCGGTCAGCATTCCGATCAGCATAAAGGTGATCAGGATGTTTCTGACCTTCCAGATTCCCTCGCCCGCCATATGCAGGATCTCTTTTACTGAAAATCCTTTTTTCTTTGCATAACAGCCAAAGATCACGAAACCTGCCAGTAATGCATATATAATAGAAACATTACATACAATACACAGAATAAGGATGCCGCAAAACAGCCCTAATACTGCAAATTCCATGGCAGCCTCCTACATCTCGAAGGCTTTGCGGATGCTGTCGTAATGGAGGAATTTGCCTTCTGCTGCAAATGCCTGGATCTGTTCCAGAGTTGCAAACATGTGTCCGTCTGTCTCCTCCGTCTGCAGTGTCAGGTCTTTCTCATCAATGTCCATGACAAAGCGGTAAACGTCTACAAAGTAGTTATCGCCCTCGCCCGGATTTTCTCTCTTATAGGTAAAAAGATAACCGCCTTCTGCGTTTCTTGCATCCAGACCGGTTTCTTCTTTTACTTCACGGAGCACTGCCTCATAGGAATCCTCTCCTGCCTGTGCCGCGCCGCCGGAAACTTCCCACCAGCCCGGAGCCCAGGCTTTTGTCATAACTCGTTTGGTGATCAGGAATGTGCCGTTCGGTCTTGCAACAACACCAAGCACGGTCAGATGATACTCCCCGTCTTTCAGACACCAGTCGTTTCTCTTCATTGTGCGGCCTGTCGGCTGTTTATTTTCATCGTAGATATCCCAGTATTCCATTTATCTTTCTCTCCCTGTCTGTCTTTTTTGTCCCTGCTTCTACTGGCGGGGATTTTTTTCGGTTTTATTTTACCAGAGTAAAGTGTAAATGACAAGGAATTCAGATTTATAGCCTGGAAAAACATGGTTCAAAATCTGGCAGTTCTTCCTTTTTAATGCTCAGGCAGTTTATCGGCATCGGATTTAACCGGTTATTCATTTTCCGGGGCAAAACTCTATTATGAAGACATTTTGCCTTGGAATAACTTGTGAGATGCTATGTTTTATTAAGGAAAAATGGCGCCAGTTATAAGCCCAGCACCATTTCTCACTACATTCTAAGCCTGGTGTCAATGTGCCAGACACTTTTTATTTCATTCAACTTTTACACGAGGCTTTACATGGATTGTCGAAACTTGGGTTAAATGCGTAGAAATTCTTGGCATCCAGTTCTTCCTGAATGCTTCGGAGAGCTTCCCCAAACCGCTGGAAATGAACGATCTCCCTTGCACGCAGGAATTTAATCGGGTCGGCAATCTCCGGAATGTCACGTACTACGCGGAGAATGTTATCGTAAGTCGAGCGGGCTTTCTGTTCGGCAGCAAGGTTTTCGAACAGATCTGTGATCGGATCACCTTTACTCTGGAATTCGCACGCATTAAACGGAACACCGCCCGCCGCCTGCGGCCAGACACCAACTGTATGGTCAATATAGTACGGCCCGAAACCGCTCTTTTCAATCTCTTCCATTGAGAGGTCGCGTGTGAGCTGATGAACGATGGTAGAGACCATTTCGAGGTGTGCGAGTTCCTCCGTACCGATGTCATTTAAGACGGCGGCAGCCATACGGTTCGGCATCGTAAATCGCTGGGAAAGATAACGGAGAGATGCGCTGACCTCCCCGTCGGGACCGCCATATTGGCTTAGGATATACTGTGCGATCTTTGCATTCGGAGTCTTGATATTTACCGGATACTGCAATCTTTTTTCATAATTCCACATAGACTATCTGCACCCTCCTTCCTGCTCCCATGGGAATGGCTGTTCCATCCATTTCCAGGTGTTGCCGTCTGTCTCCAGTGCATCATCGACAGTGAGAGGTCCATAGCACTGGGCGTATTCTTTCATCAGTTTCCTGCGCTCGGCGGCGCATTCCTGATAAAATGCAAGTGCTTCCTGACAGCATGGATGCGTGTCGAGATAGAGAAGAATGTCGTTGACAGCAAAACTGACCTCATTGATCCGCTGAAGGAGTTTTTCTTTTGGGGTGCACTGATTCGGACACATCATCGTCTGCCACCTCGCTTTCCGCAAAATGGTTTGCACAGATCAGGGAAAACTGTTCCAACATTTAAAGCATAACCAAGATCATAAGTCGTCGAAAATTTCTGACAGGGTACATATGCCATCGCGATCTGCATTTCATCAATATGCGTATACATCTCAGGATCTCTGGACGATGCAGACGGCATGCGGCAGGATGGGCATGGTGCGGACGGTGTTCTCGAGTTTCGCGGTGATGGACGGCAGGAACATGGCTGGTTTCCCATCATTTCACGTGCCATACCGCAGGTTGCATTATATGGGCGGCCACAGGGCCGGGATGTCTGATAGATTTCCATAAACAAGACCTTTCAGAAGAGCTCTTTATATTTTATGTTCTGGCAACAGAAAAGTGCATCTTTTCAGTCCTTAACTCAAAACAGGGCATTTCCCATTCTGATATGAGGAAATGCCCTGTTGTAATTACCTTTACTCTTCAATAATATATGCATTTACGATCTCACCATAATATGCCACATGGGTATCTCTGTTGGAGCCGGTAAATGTGCTGTCTACATTCTGTGGATAGAATTTTCCCTGGTCTTCTTTGGTCATTGCGCTGATGTCCTGGGTCTGTTTGTAGACTACTCTGCATTCCAGAGTCAGCGGAAGTTCCTTGATTCCAGGTACGGAAATGGTTTCCGGTTCTTCGTAAGTAAGATCGAGTTCTTTGGCTTTGTCCACATCTCTTCCTGATTTGGAGCCGCAGAATGTAAGGATTTTCTTTGCGCTGTCGTCTACCGGGATGTTAACGGTGAATTCGCCGTTTTTCTCGATGAGGCTTCTGGTGAAGCGGCTTTCTCTGATGAAGGTTACGAATACAGGTTTCGCCCATTCGATACCAACCATTCCCCAGGAAATTGTCATGGAGTTTACTCTGTCATCTGCCTTGCCTGTTACCAGGACACCAGATTTCACTCCTTTGAGGATTTCTCCCATATGTTCATATACGTCTATTTTTTTCTTCATAATATGAATTCCTCCTGATCTGTCTTTGTTTTCTGCTATTAATCATAAAATAATGACCGCTTTTTGGCAAGCTTTTTGTTCTCTGTTGTTGTATAATAGAAATAATTATTCATACATAAGGAGATTTTATCATGTCATCTGCCAAAAGCAAAAACCTCACGGGATCTTATTCCTGTATCCAGGCTCTGTACTGGATGTATTTCGCTGCGATCATGAGTTTTTCCGGATTTTTCCTTTTGGGAGGGGGATTTTCCAATACTCAGATCGGCATCATCGCCGCTGTTGCCGGCATTATGTCTGCACTTTTGCAGCCTGTGCTCGCGGGTTACGCAGACCGCCCGGACAGCCCATCCCTCAAAAAGATCATCCAGATTCTCTATGTCATCCAGCTGCTTCTCGGAATCGGGCTGTTTTTTTCCAGAACGCTTATCCTGACCGGACTTCTCTACGGGATCAGCATCGCACTGCTGCAGCTTATGACTCCTTTCATCAACGCGCTCGGCATGGAGAGCATCAACCAGGGTCAGAAGCTGAACTTCGGACTTGCGCGTGGAATGGGCTCTGTCGCCTATGCAGTCATCTGCTATGTACTCGGGATCATCACCGTCAAAGCCGGCGTGCTTTCCATCCCAGCTTCCGTGACGATCATCACCGTCCTGTCACTTGGCTGCCTGATCATCTTTCCTTTCGTCAAGACACAGAAATCTGCCCAGACATCATCCGACAGCAAAAGCCTGGCAAACCCTCTTCTGTTTTTCCGGAAATACAGACGTTTTTCACTGGTACTGATTGGCTGTATTTTTATCTACCTCAGTCATGTGCTCCTGAATAACTTCAATTTCCAGATCGCACAGGGTAAAGGCGGAGGAAGTGCAGAAATGGGTACTGCATCCGCGATCGCAGCAATGTGCGAACTTCCTACGCTGTTTCTCTTTGGATATATCATCAAAAAGATCCGCTGTGACCTCCTGGTCCGTTTCGCGGGGATCTTCTTTGTGCTGAAGGCGCTGGGGACTTTCCTTGCTCCCGGAATTTCCATGTATTATGGAGTTCAGGTTTTCCAGATGCTCGGCTGGGGACTTCTGACTGCGGCTTCTGTCTACTACGTAAACGCCATCATGGAACCGGAAGATGCCATCAAAGGACAGGCGTATTTCACGATGACCTATACACTTGGAAGCGTGATCGGTTCCTTCCTCGGAGGTGCGCTTATTGACTTCGCGAGAGTCAGTTCCATGCTTCTGTTCGCAACAGTCTCTGCACTCTTCGGTGCCGTGATCGTATTTATCTTTGCAGAACGTACACCTCTTAACAAATAAACGCTTCATTACCATATAAGAAACAGCCGGAACATATCATCCGATACGCTCCGGCTGTATTTGTTTTATTTTTTATGCTACGTATTTACGCAGTTTTCGGGAAAGCACATAGGCAAGTGCGATCTTGATAAGATCCGGGATGATGAACGGAAATACACACCATCCAAGGGCTGTTACAAGTCCTACCGGTCCGTTTGCTTTGCCATAGACTACCATGAACCAGGCGGTTCCGAATGCATAGCATACGACCAGTCCTACGACCATGGACACGATCTGCATAATGGATTTCTTACCAGGAAGTTTCTCCATCGCCCACATCACAAGTGCGGAAAATAAAAATCCGATGATATATCCGCCTGTAGGTCCCGCCAGGACTCCGATCCCACCGGAAAAGTTTGCGAATACCGGGATTCCTACTGCACCGAGCAGGATAAATACCAGAACAGATAAAGTTCCTCTCTTGCCTCCCAGAACACCTGCTGCGATAAAAACACCAAATGTCTGTAATGTAAACGGTACTGCTGCCGGAATGGAAATCCAGGAACAGATTGCCATGATCACTGCAAACACTGCAATGTAAACAATATCATATGTTTTGCTTCTTTGAACTGCCACCGTACTCATCTTGTCCTCCTCGTGATAAACGTTACTGTTCACAGTAACTGATAAACAACTGTTTTCACAGCTTCTGTAATTTCTGTGCATTACTTTACCACAGGAAAGTTCGGATTGTCAACCTATTATTTATTTCCGGTTTACGTTTTCTCATAAACAGCTATTTGCGTGGATGTACGTAAACCTCCAGCTGGTTGTATGGGATCGCGATTCCGTTTGCGTCAAATTCTTCCTTGATCCGCTGGTTCAGTCTCCACTTCGTTGCCCAGTACGCCTCTGTCGGTACCCAGACACGAAGTCCCATGATGACCGCACTCTCTCCCAGTTCATCTACAAAAACCACCATCTCTGCATTGTCGCTCTTGGTGTCCGGGTCTGCCTTCAGGATATCCTCAAGGATTTTTTTTGCTTTGCGGATGTCGGCTTCGTAGGAGATTCCTACTTTGATCTCAAGCTTACGGTTTTCTTTTGCTGTCACATTGATGATCATGCTGTTTGACAGAGTTCCGTTCGGTACTACGATCTTCTTGTTGTCAATACTCAAAAGTGTGGTATAACAAATCTCGATTTTGGAAACAGTACCTTCACAGCCATTTGCCTGGTCCTGAATGATATAATCCCCCACAACAAAAGGCTTGAACATCAGAAGCAGTACACCACCTGCCAGGTTCGCAAGACCGCCCTGCAGTGCAAGACCTACCGTAACACCGGCAGTTCCGAGAAGTGCTGCAACAGAAGATTCCTTGACTCCCAGGCTAATCGCAATATTAAAGATCAACAGTGTATACAAAATAGCCTTGCCCGCCGATGAGATAAACTGGACAACTCCAGCATCCACATTGGCACGCTCCATAGAACGCCTCATAATGCTCACGATCCAGCATATGATCTTGCGGCCTACAAAAAATACAATGATCGACAGAACTACCTTGATACAGAATCCGGTAAATGCAGGCAGCTGCTCTGCCAGATATTCCTTGAAATCCAGAAAGTCCCTGATGCTCTGCTTCACGGAAGTTCCATCAATCCCCATATTCTGGAGACTCTGATCGACTTTATCCGCGGTTTCACTCAGTGTATCCATTGTCCGTCACTTCCTCTCTGTTTTCCGTACTATAACATTTTTCTCATTAACTTCTGTAAGCTGCTGTTCACAGCGGCTTCTGCAGCCAGTATACCATGAAATTTACATTTTCTCTATTTAAAAACCTTATGTAGAGTGATATAATAGATTAGCTTATAATAATTATTTTTTATTACTGGAGGGAATCATGCATATCATAATTGTCGGGTGCGGCAAAGTTGGACGCACTCTTGCAGAACAGCTTCAGGAAGAAGAAACTGACCTGACTCTGATCGATATGGATGCCGATGTTATCAACGATCTCACAGAAGATATCGACGCTATGGGAATTGTTGGAAACGGCGCAAGTATAAATACTCTTATGGAGGCCGGTGTTCAGACTGCCGATATCCTGATCGCTGTCACCGCTTCTGATGAACTGAACCTTCTCTGCTGCCTTATCGCACAGAAGACCGGTCATTGTCAGACGATCGCGCGTGTAAGAAATCCGATCTACAGCAAGGAGATCGGGTTCATCAAGGAACGTCTGGGACTTTCCATGATCATGAATCCTGAACTGGCTGCTGCACGGGAAATCTCCCGTCTGCTCCGTTTTCCGGCCGCGATCAAGATCGATCCTTTTTCCAAAGGCCGTGTAGAACTTCTCAAATTCAAGGTCCTGCCTGAATTTGGACTGGATGGCATGTCTGTTTCTCAGATCACAGACAAGTACCGCTGCGACATTCTTTTTGCCGCAATTGAGAGCAAGGATACCCTGGCGATCCCAGGTGGTGATCATCTTGTTCATAATGGAGATTTTGTTTCTATTATCGCCACACCTAAGAATACCGCTACTTTCTTCAAGAAGATCGGTCTCAAGACCCATCAGGTCAGAAATACACTGATCATCGGAGGAGGTACTATTTCTTATTACCTTGCCAAAACTTTGTCCGATCTCAAGATCAATGTCAAGATCATCGAGAAGGATAAGGAACGCTGCGAAGAATTAAGTGACATGCTCCCGGAGGCAACGATCATCTGCGGAGACGGAACTGAGCGTTCTCTTCTTATGGAGGAGGGGCTTGCAACTGTCGAATCATTTGTAACCCTCACCAATATGGACGAGGAAAACATCTTCCTGTCACTTTCTGCCAAGAAACTTACCAACGCCAAGCTGGTTGCCAAGGTCAACCGCCTGCCGTACAAGGATGTTATTGACGACCTGGATCTCGGAAGTGTGATCTATCCGAAATATATCACTTCGGATTCCATTCTCCGTTATGTCCGCGCCATGCAGAATACGATCGGAAGTAATGTAGAGACTCTGTATCACGTCCTGGACAACCAGGCAGAGGCTCTGGAGTTCATCATCCGTGACAACTCTCCTGTTGTCGGTATTCCGCTTGCCGAGCTGAACCTCAAGAGCAATCTTCTGGTCTGCTGTCTTACCCACAAGGGTACTGTCCGTATTCCACGAGGCCAGGATACGCTTCAGATCGGGGATAATGTTGTCATCGTAACCACCAACAAGGGACTTCGCGACATCCGCGATATTCTTGCATAGAACGGGGTGGTATTATGAATTTTCGTATTATCGCCTATATTGTAGGCTGGGTATGTAATTTTCAGGCGGCCTTTATGATACTGCCTCTTCTTACGGCAGGGATCTATCGTGAAAAGGATTTTTCAGCCTTTTTGCTTGCCATGCTGGTGTGCCTTGTCGTTGGCGTTCCGCTTACCCGCAAGAAACCCAAAAACAAGGTCTTTTATATCAAGGATGGCTGCGTTGCCGTTGCACTGAGCTGGCTTGCCTTATGTATTTTTGGTGCGATCCCGTTTGTTGTCAGCGGATATATCCCACATCCGATCGATGCACTGTTTGAGACTGTTTCCGGATTTACAACGACCGGTTCCAGTATCCTTTCAGATGTGGAAGTCCTCCCTCATTGTATTTTGATCTGGAGAAGTTTCACTCATTGGATCGGCGGTATGGGCGTCCTCGTGTTCCTGCTTTCTCTTCTTCCGCTTGCCGGAGGTTATCATATGAACCTTATGAAAGCAGAGAGCCCGGGGCCTTCCGTCAGCAAACTTGTCCCGAAGGTACAGTCCACTGCAAAGATCCTTTATACGATCTACTTTGGAATGACACTGATCCAGCTGGCTCTGCTTCTGATCGGCAGGGTTCCGCTTTTTGATTCTCTGTGCATTACCTTTGGTACTGCCGGAACCGGTGGATTCGGTATTGTCAATGACAGTCTTGGAAGCTACAGCACTTACTGCCAGGTTGTTACTACGATCTTTATGATCCTGTTTGGTGTCAACTTCTCCGCATACTATCTGATCCTGACCAAGAAATTCCGCCAGGCATTCAAATATGAGGAGGTTCGTTATTACTTCGGGATCATTGCTGTGGCGATCGTGATCATCGCCCTGAATACAGCCCACCTGTTCCGCAACCTCCTGACTGCATTCCAGCAGGCTGCATTCCAGGTAGGTTCCATTATCACAACGACCGGTTTTTCGAGCACCGACTTCAACCAATGGCCTGCTCTGTCCAAGACGGTTCTGGTCCTTCTGATGTTTGTCGGAGCCTGTGCCGGAAGTACAGGCGGTGGAATCAAGGTTTCCCGTATTCTGATCCTGTGTAAAGCTGCCAAGAAAGAATTCCAGCTTTACCTTCATCCGAATGCAGTCAAGAAGATCAAGATGGATGACAAGGTCATCACCCATGATATCCTGAGATCCACCAATATTTATATCAGTCTGTATCTTATGATCTTAGCCGCATCTGTTCTGCTGATCGCGATCGATAATTTTGATCTGATCACAAACTTCATGGCGGTAACAGCTACACTCAACAACGTTGGTCCGGGATTTGAGATCGTTGGTCCGATGGGAAATTTCAGTTCTTTTTCCTATCTGTCCAAATGTGTCCTTATCTTTGATATGCTTGCAGGACGTCTGGAGATCTTCCCGCTTCTCCTGCTCTTCTTCAAAGGAACCTGGAAAAAATTCTGATGCAGTAATCCCTTCCTTGCCCTTACATTTAAGCGGCAGGGAATTTTTTTTGCTTTTTCACGTAAAAACGCTGTATAAAGCACGTTAAATTTTATGTTTTCTTCACGTTTTCTTCAAAAGTTCATCACACTTTCTTCACATTTATAGGGTATAGTATTAGTCATAGAAGGCGATATGCTTTCTATAAAATATTTTTCTTTTTCATACGCGCCGGTACGAAAGTACCGGCCTCCTTCCATTTATGGAACTTTTTTTATTTTCCCATTTATATAATTAACAAAAAACACACTCTGCATCCCCTGCAAAGTGTGTTTTTTATTATGCTCTCATTCTATTATCATATAGAAAATTTCTTATTTATGAAGCACTCTGAAGATTCTCACTGATCGTGCTCCATATATCATTACTCTCGAATCCCAGTCTCCACTGTGCAACTCCGGCAAGATCGTATTTCGGGATCAGCTTGACTTTCTCTGCGATCGACTGTGCATCCTCCATCCAGATCTGGTATGTAGAGCCGTCCTTCTCGTATTCCCCGTAATTCTGGCTTATACTTCCATCCCATACAGTCTCTACCTTATTCTCTGTAAGGACATTCTGGGCCTCTGTCATACCGATCGCCTCGCTTGTCACAGCGCCGCCTGTTGTCTTCCACAGTCTGGTGTAGAATGGGATCGCAAGAATGGTTCTCTGTGCCGGAACTTCTGCCAGCGTATCCTCTACGCCCTGTTCTACCCACGGAAGGGACGCAACAGAACCTGCATCGGAACCGACATAATGTTCATCATATCCCATAATCACGACATAATCTACAACCAGTCCCTGCTCTCTCCTGTCATAATGGCTTGTAAAATCCTCTGGAACCGGATTATCTACGGAAAGAACGAGATTGTTCTTATGGCATTCGATCGAAAGTTCTCTCAGGAATTCCAGGAAATGCGGACCCGCATCTTCACTGAGCGATTCAAAATCGACATTGATGCCGTCCATTCCGATATTGGCTGCTGTCTGCACCAGATGCTTAATGATATTCTGTCTGGAAGCAAGCTGTGACAGAGTCTCTGTCGTACTCACATCTGCTGTAAAGTTATCCACCAAGCCCCATACCTTATAGCCCTTCTGATGTGCCTGTGTCACATAATCTGCGGAAGAAAGATCCCCAAGATTGCCTGAAGTATCCTGAATATAAAACCAGGTCGGAGAGATCACATTCAGACCGCTGACATTCGCTGTCATATCCGCGAAATAAGCATTTGCATCCGTGTTGGTGATCTGGTGCCAGGTCATATTGACCTTGTCATCCATGGTGAGATAGGTATAATCTTCTTTCTCAAAACTTCTCTCGAAATCAGTCGTCTCCATATCGGAAAGAACCTTCTTCTGTACATATCCGATATAGCCGTCCAGGGTAGAAACCTGTACCCAGTCCTCCAGTGCCTGCATATAGATCAGGGTATCGCCCTTGCTTACGTCTGTAAGTATCGGTGATTTGATACCTCCACGATAACGGACACTTGTGTCCTTCTGGACAGTTGCTGTATTGATTCCTGTAAATTCATGCTGTATCACGATCCTGGATGGATCTTCGTAAGTATAAGTATCGAGATCTGTGTATTTCTGTACCAGTGCGAGATTCAGATAAACGGTCCCATCCTTAAGCCAGACATCCCCGTCTCCTGATTCTGATGCCGGATAATTCTCAAGTGCTGACGGTGTTGCATACAGAATCTGCTGGTTAGCGCTGTCCCAGTAATATCTCTGATTCAGATAGGTGCTTACCATAGTCTGAGGCAGATAGATCTGATCTCCTGATTTCAGAGCCCGCTCTTCCATGATATCTGTACCAAGTACAACAACCATCTCACCGTCTGACGGCTGACCATAGTACTCTGTCAGACTCATATGCTCCCTGGATGGGATATAATTCTGAACAACGTGTACACCCAGTCCGATCGCTGCCAGCAAAAAGATCAGAATAACAATGGTGATCCTGAGTTTAAGCTGCTTACGCCGGCTCTGTATATCGTTTGACTTTTTCATTCGTTCCTCTCTTTCGGTTCAAAATGTATAAAATCCTGTTTTTTGTAAAGATTCTGTATCATTATATCATGTTTTGTTTTGAATGTATTGTTTATTTATATATTTTAGGAGTTTTTATAGTTTTTTCACTTTTGCAGGAGGATTTTCCCAAATGGTCAAGTATACGGAGGAAACCTTTTTCTCCGGGAGATCCCCCTGCCTGCTCTTATGTATTTCCGCAGGATCTGCACTCCGGTGTTTATCTGTATCGGTATTTCTTACGGGGAGCTTCACTGATCCGGTCAAAATCAACTCTCGCGATCCTGCCCGATTCATCTTCGGTGTAATCTCTCATGTAGCCTCCGCCCTCTGCGATCAAACAGGCTTTCGCAATATCTTTGGGCGTACTTGGCTCTCCATCCATAAAAAGCTGTATCCCGCTCTTCTGATAGAGTTTCAGTTCTTCTCTGAGAGGCTTCATGGATTTCCTGCTGCACTTTGCATGTGACATATTTTCGCTGGTCTTTCCTCCTTTCTCTCGGAATAAGATTTTAGAAAACACCTGCAAGAAAAAATAAGCCTCTATAATTGAATTTAATCTCATGGAAATTGCATCTGCCGCAGCCTGAAACGCTGCATGACATGTAAATGATGGCAATGACTTGTTTGTAGAAATAAGAAAATGATGGTTACTATGTAAGTTAGATGTTACGTCTTCAGTTGTCCAATCACAGAATCTGTATTTTTTCTTATCCTTTATTATACAGATTTATTCTGTGCTTGCAAGGACTTTTCTCTATTTGACGAAAAATTCCCGCTTTATTTCCAAATATTTTAGAAATAGGTAATTCTAATTTCTTTACATTCGCTATGGTTGTGGTATATAATATACACAAGGTTACTGTGAACAGGTAGTATCCCGCGAGGTGTTTTGCCATGAATATGGCAAAATCCCGAGACATACAGGGCAAAATCCCATCACCGAAGGTGATTTGGAATGGATTTTGACCAAGTTACTGTGAACGTAGTGAACAGTAACCATATAAGTCATGGACTATATCCTGATTTCTATATATATTCATATAATACAACAGGATCCGAAGAATAGGATGTGATGAAATGAAATTAGAGAAGATCAACGACAATCAGATTCGTTGTACCTTAACACGAGAAGATCTGGAAATGCATCAGGTAAATTTACGTGAACTGGCTTACGGCTCAGAGAAAGCCAAGAAACTTTTTCGCGATATGATGCAGCAGGCTCAGATAGAGTTTGGTTTTGAGGCGGACAACATTCCGCTGATGATCGAGGCGATTCCTGTAAATCTTGACAGCATTATCCTCATCATTACCAAAGTCGAAGACCCGGAAGAATTAGATACCCGCTTTTCCAAATTTTCTCCATATAAAGAGAATACCCAGGCGGAACCGCTTCAGCTTGACGGAGCGGACAGTATCATTGATATCTTCCAGAAGATCTGCGAATCCAAGCTCAAGGGCAAATCTTCACAGGCCTCAGAGTCTCAGGAAACAGAAGATTCTTCCGATTCCGGCGAATCTTCCGCTGTAAATCTGATCCGTCAGTATACATTCACTCATCTGGATGATGTAATCGCAGCATCTCATGGACTGAATGGATTCTTTACCGGCGAGAACAGCTTATACAAGATCCCTGGCAATGGCAGCTATCAGCTTATCATTCACCAGTCTTCTCACACAGCACAGGAATTCAACAAGGTCTGCAATATTCTTTCTGAATATGGCAAGGGACGCGCCTGCACACCTGCCGGCGAGGCTCACCTGATCGAGCATGGAGAACTGATCTCCACCAATGTTCTGCAACAGTTAATACAGCTTTAACCATGACTTAAAAAGACTGGCATCTCTGCCAGTCTTTTATTTTGGTATTAATTAGTTGTTCTCAAGAAAATCGTTGATCTGCTGAACCAGAACATCAGCGTCCATTCCATGAACCATAGCTGCTTCTTCCAGAGATTCCATCTGTGAAGACGGGCATCCAAGGCAGTGCATTCCTGCTCTCATAAGAATCGGTGCAATATTCGGATCTAAAGTGATTAACTGGCCGATCAGCATATCTTTTGTAACCTTTGCCATTATATTTTCCTCCTTTTCTCAGGGATGAGACCGAAATCCGTATTCCCAGTGATAGATCTCATTATAATATAAAACCCACCAGTACGCAACGCCCGACATCAAAAAAACTGTACATAATTTATAAAAATTTGTTTATAAATTAATACTTGTATTCTTGCCGGATATATATTAGAATAGCCTTATGGATACCTGTAAAGGGTACGAAAGATATAAAGGAGGATATCATTATGGCATACGTAATTTCTGACGATTGTGTAAGCTGCGGAACATGTGCAGCAGAATGCCCAGCAGAGGCTATTTCTGAGGGCGCAGAGCATTTCGAGATTGATGCTGATGCATGTCTTGACTGCGGAACATGTGCAGATGCCTGTCCAACCGAAGCTATTCACCCAGCTGAATAAGCTTCATACAGACAGAATTGAGAGAAGCTGTAGCAATTATGCTACAGCTTCTTTTTTTGTCTTTTTTCAACAGTTGCCGCGGCTTCTTTCCTTGCCATCTGCTGTCTGCGGATTGCAAGATCCAGAGAGCGGCATCTCTCTTCATCTTCGCTTTCATTCTGAAGCTTCAGTTCCTGCGCGATCAGACGCTCGAGGATCGTCTGGAATTCCAGGATCTTCTCATCATTGTCCTTATGTGGATCTTCTATGATCTCTTCTGTCACAACTTCTTCTTTGTCCGGCGGTATTTCCACCATCTCTCCTTCCAGGAGTTTCGTTCGGCTTTCTGTGGAGCCTGGTGCTGTCCGGGCAAGTTTCGGGATCAGCTCGCGGATTGCGCGGAGCTGGAGTCCACGCTTCTTCAGTTCTTTTATATTCATAAAAAGCTGAATATCATATCCGGTGTAATAGCGATGACCAAGTTCGTTCCGGTGGATCCGCAGTTCCAGTTCTTCTTCCCAGTACCGCAGGACATACGACTTCACTCCGGTCATCTCCACTGCCTGTCTGACGGTATACCTCGTTTCCATGGCGGTGCACCTCCCTATGAAATTCATCACCTATCATTATAAGCAGGAATCCCGGTAAATTCAACGAAAACCGTTTGACAGAACTTCACAGGATTTCCTGATAAATCACAAAAAAACAGACATAGAGATAAAATATTGCTACTTTCATCTCTATGTCTGTTTAATTTTACTTCTTCATATTTACAAACTGCGTATATCTTGGCAGCCATACCAGTTCGATGGTTCCGATCGGGCCGTTTCGCTGTTTGGCGATGATAACTTCGGCAATGTCTTTCTTCTCTGTGTCCTTGTGATAGTAATCATCCCGGTACAGGAACATTACCACATCGGCATCCTGCTCGATCGCTCCGGATTCTCGAAGGTCTGAGAGCATCGGTCTGTGGTCCGGGCGCTGCTCTACTGCACGGCTTAACTGTGACAGTGCAATGACCGGAACATCCAGCTCTCGTGCCAGAGCCTTGAGCGAACGGGAAATATCAGAGATCTCCTGCTGTCTGGAATCACTCTTGCCACTTCCACTCATCAACTGAAGGTAGTCGATCATGATGATTCCAAGATTATGCTCGAGCTTATATTTCCTGCATTTGGAACGCATCTCCGCAATACTGATCCCCGGTGTATCGTCAATGATCAGGTTGGAACGCCCAATGATATCTGCTCCCTCTACCAGCTTCGTCCAGTCCTCATCCTTGAGGTTACCTGTACGCATATTCTGGGAATCCACATGGGATTCCATCGCCAGCAGACGGTTCACGAGCTGTTCCTTGGACATTTCCAGACTGAATATCGCAACGGTGACATCCTTGCGGAACGCCATATACTGTGCGATATTCAGAACGAACGCCGTCTTTCCCATAGAAGGACGGGCCGCGATCAGCACCAGGTCTGACGGATGCATACCGGAGGTCTTGTAATCCAGATCGATAAAACCTGTCGGGATTCCTGTAACGCTGCCCTTGAGTTTGGATGCTTTCTCGATATTATTGATCGCATTCAGGACAACCTGCTGAATCGGGACGTAATCTCCGCCCACCGTTCTCTGGAGGATATTGAATAATTTCTTCTCTGCTTCCTCCATGATCGTCTCTGTGCTGTCCTTCTCAAGATAGCAGGCATTCTCCACTTCCTCCGTTGCACGAATCAGTTTACGGAGTTGTGCCTTGTCACTTACGATATTGGCGTAATATTTAACATTCGCGGAAGTCGGAACTGCTTCGAGAAGTTCCCTCACATACTCCATACTGCTGATATCCGGTGGAACATCCTTCTCCTTCAGACGATTCTGAAGTGTGATCGTATCAACCGGCTTGCCCTCATTACAGAGCTCCACCATCGCATCAAAGATGATACCATACTGGTTCTGATAAAAATCGTCGCTGGTAAGGATTTCTGATGCCACGAGGATCGCATCACGGTCAAGAAGCATGGAACCGATCACCGACTGCTCTGCCTCGATACTGTGAGGCAGGATACGCTTTATCAGTGCTTCTTCCATTTAGTTTCTCCCGGCACTTACGCCTCTTTGATCCATACTTTCAGGCTTCCTGTTACCTTCGGGTGAAGTTTGACCGGAACCTGTGTAACGCCCAGGTTTCTGATCGGGCTTGGAAGCTGAAGTTTCTTTTTGTCGATATCCAGACCAAGCTGTGATTTGGCAGCTTCGGAAATTTCCTTGGTAGATACGGAACCGAAGGTTCTTCCGCCCTCTCCTACTTTCAGTGTGAGGATGATCTCCTTTGTCTCGAGATCTTTGGCAAAAGCCTGTGCTGCTTCCAGGTTTTCCTGTGCTACCTTGGCTGCATTTGCCTTCTGAAGTTTCAGATCATTCAGGTTCTTCGGAGTTGCTTCCAGACCGAGTTTCTTCGGAATGATCATGTTTCTTGCATATCCGTCACTGACATTAACGATTTCGCCTTTTTTTCCAAGAGATTTGACATCTTCCAATAAAATTACTTTCATTTCTTGTTTTCTTCCTCCTGATATAACTCATCAATGATTTCTTTTAACATATCTTCTACTTCGTCGATCGGACGTTTTACCTGGGCTCCGGCGATATTGATGTGACCGCCGCCGCCAAGTTTCTCCATCATAACCTGGACATTGACTTCATCGATCGCACGGGCACTGACATAAACTTCTTTGTTATATGTTGTAAGTACAAATGAAGCCTTGACTCCGGCAATATTCAAAAGTTCATTGGCCGCCTGTGCACCGACAACAGTAGGGCTCTCAAGTCCCTTGCTCGGGCATTTCGCGATGGCAAAGCAGCCACGGTAGATCTCAGCAGTACGCACTGCTTCTGCCCTTGCCTTATAAGAATCAATGTTGTCACGGAGCATCTTGCGCACTCTGGTCATATCTGCTCCGGAACGACGCAGGAATGCTGCTGCCTCGAAGGTACGCACTCCGGCTCTTGTGATAAAGTTGTTCGTGTCAATCATGATCCCGGCATAAATACAGTCTGCCTCGATGTTGCGCAGACGCAGATCGTCTGAAAAATACTGCAGGATCTCCGCTACCATCTCACAGGTGGAGGAAGCATACGGCTCTACATAGGACAGGACTGCATTCTGGATGACCTCATTGCCTCTGCGGTGATGATCCAGAACAACGATCGTCCTGGTCATGTAGAGAAGTTCCTCACATTCTGTATAGCTTGGTTTATTGGTATCTACAACGACTACTACCGTATTATCATCTACAAGCTCCATCGCCTGGTTTCGGTCGATGAACATGGACGGCTCATAGTCCGGGTTGTTCATATATCCTGCCATCAGCGGACGGATGGATGTAGACGGGTCATTCACTACGATATGAACCGGTTTACCAAGTGTCTTACCTGCACGGTAGATACCGATGGCAGCTCCAAGTGCATCGACATCTGTGATCTTGTGTCCCATGACCACAACGCGCTCCTTGGTGCTCATAAACTCCTTGAGGGCCTGCGCCTTGACACGTGCCTTGACACGGGTGGTCTTCTCCATCTGCTGTGCCTTGCCGCCATAGTAAGTGATCTTGTCGCCATTCTTGATCACGACCTGATCGCCGCCTCGTCCAAGTGCCATCTCGATCGCGATACGGGAATATTCATAATCCTGAAGATAAGTAGCGGCATTCAGTCCGACACCGATACTTAAGGTCACATTCATCTCATTACCGATATTTACGGTCTTGACTTCCTCGAGGATATGGAACCTCTGCTCCTTGAGTGCCTCAAGAGAACTCTGTCTCATGATCAGGAAATACTTGTCCTTCTCCAGCTTACGTACCAGACCATCATAGTTGGAAAAATATTTGGTGATCTTTCTGTCTATCAGAGCGATCAGAAGAGAACGTCTTACATCCTCCACACTCTCCAGTGCTTCCTCGTAGTTGTCGAGATATGCCAGTGCAACTACCAGTTTGTTGTCCTCATTCGCCTGAATATAATCCTTAAGTTCTGTCTCGTCATAGAGATACATGGCAATCAGGCTGGTGCTGTCCGGGATATCCATCAGAAGTTTCGATGGTGCCACGGATTCTCCAAGGAGGACTCTCTGCATGGATACACGATAAATGTGCTCTCCAAACTGTGTACTGATCTCTGTGATTTCTCTGTCAGGTTCTGTCGGAAGCTTGTCTGCTGTGATGTCTGCAAAAATCGTATTGACATTTTTGCGGTAGAACTGATCCCTGCCGGTGATCTGTGAGAATACCTTGTTGGACCAGATCATCCTTCCCTGCATATCCATTACTGCATATGGAAGAGCAAACTCCTCCAGAACCCTTTTTTCCAGAAATTCATACTGGCTGGCAAAGGCTATCAGATCATTGAACATCAGTGGCCGATGGTAAAAGAGCAGCCCGATCGCTGCACCTACATACAGAATGATTCCCATTGTAACCACTATTCCGGCTTTGATGCTGATCACATACACCAGAACGTTCAAAGCTATCAGCAGAACAGACAAATACAGAGGCCAACGTGCAAGATGCTTCAGATGACCTTTTAGTTTTAATTTTCCACTCATAACATTCTTTACCATTCTTTTTATAATTTTTTCAAGATGCTATCTGCTATTATAGCAGATTTCTATACATTTTACCATATGAATGTCAATAATCGTGTTTTATAAGCGTTTTATTGAATAAAAAAAGCTGCCATTCGTCTGCGGTCCACATGCAAATGCTTGTCCGACAGATTCATGGCAGCCTGATGTTCAACTAAAAATTAGTCCTGAACGTATGGCATCATGGAAAGATGACGTGCTCTCTTAACAGCAACAGTCAGAGCTCTCTGATGTTTTGCACAGTTTCCTGTGATTCTTCTCGGAAGGATCTTACCTCTCTCAGAAACATATTTTCTGAGTTTTGCTACATCCTTGTAATCGATCTCATTGTTTTCTTTACCGCAGAATACACAAACTTTTTTTCTTCTGCGTCCGCCTCTTCTTTTCATAGGAGAGTCCGGTCTTTCGCCTCTATTGTAAGCCATGATGGTTTCCTCCTTATATAATTTCTTTCAGTTTAATTAAATGGAAGTTCTTCGTCGATTCCGTCCGGAATGTTCATAAATCCGTCAGCAGATGCTGAAACAGGATTCGGCATGGATGGTGCAGACGGTGCACTCTGCTGAGGATGTGATGCTGCATAGCTGTCACTGGATGCTTTGCTCTCGGCAAATTCCTGCTCCTCAACAACAACTTCTGTTGTGTAAACCTTCTGTCCTTCTCTGTTGGTGTAGCTTCCGGTCTGGATACGGCCGCTCACTACGATCCTGATGCCCTGATGGAAGTACTTCTCTGCGAATTCCGCGCCACGTCCGAATACTACACAGCTAATAAAATCAGCGGTCGCCTCGCCGTCACGACGAAATCTTCTGTCTACTGCCAATGTGTATCTTGCAATTGCCAGTGCGTTTTCTCCTGCGGAATATCTCACCTCAGGATCTCTTGTTAAGCGTCCCATTAAAATTACTTTGTTCATTGTAATACCTCTTTCTTCTTAGTGAGTGAACGGGTTTCTTAATGGTGCTTTCTAAAATCCATCTGTAAAAAGATTATGCGTCTTTACGAACGACTAAGTATCTTAATACGTTGTCCATGATGCGTACATGTCTTTCTACTTCTGCCGGACACTGTGCGTCTGCTTCAAACTGAATGAAATAGTAGAAGCCTTCATGCATTTTCTGAATTTCGTAAGCTAATTTCTTCTTACCCCATTCTTCTACTTCTGTGACGTTTCCGTTGTAACGAGCGATGTAAGCTTTTGCTTTCTCTACTACTGCATCGCGAACTTCGTCTTCAACTTTAGCGCTCACAACTAATGCTAATTCGTACTTGTTCATGCTTTCTTACCTCCTTATGGTCTTTAAGGCCCTCTGCCTGTTACAGAGAGCAAGGATATGAAAATATATCACACAGCTAATTATTCTAACATAGAAATTTGTGCTTGTAAAGTATTTTTTGTCGAAACACAAACTTTTTTTGAAAATTTTTTTATTTCCAATAAATACCAACTAACTCGGTTTTATTTTTGTCGTTATTTTGCATAAAGTATTGTATTATTTGTCGAAATAGACTATACTATCTGCACAAACGCATTCGCGTGATCAATGGAAAGGAGAAAAACTATGGACTCTGCATTATATGCAAACTATCTGAACATCCTGAAACAGGAGCTTGTTCCTGCCCTTGGATGTACAGAACCGATCGCCATTGCCTATGCAGCGGCAAAAGCCCGGCAGGTCCTCGGAGAGTTCCCGGAGCATGTGGAAATGCACCTGAGTGGCAACATCATCAAGAATGTCAAGGGTGTCACTGTTCCCAATTCCGGCGGACTCAAAGGAATCGATGTAGCGGCAGTTCTTGGTATCGTCGGCGGTAATGCCGACCGTGCCCTTGAGGTACTCAGTGAAGTCACCCCTGAGGATATTGCCAGGACCCGCAAGCTCATCGCACAGAAAGTCTGTTCCTGTACCCTGGTCGAAGGTGTTGATAATCTTTTTATCACAGCCATCGTTACCAGTGGTGAGCACACCGCTTCTGTCACGATCGAGCATCAGCACACCAACATCACAAGGATTGAGAAGGACGGCGAGGTGATCCTTGACAATCCTTATCAGTCTGCTGTCACAGCAACCGTTGACAAATCTCTTCTTACAGTGAAGGATATCCTGGATTTTGCCGATCAGGTCAGAATGGAGGATATCCAGCCGACCATCGACCGTCAGATCAAAATGAATTCTGCGATCGCACAGGAGGGGCTTGACAACAACTATGGTGCACAGATCGGCAAGACACTGATGCATGTATGGGGCAAAGGTGTCACCACGAGAGCCTGTGCCAGAGCTGCTGCCGGAAGCGATGCACGTATGGGCGGCTGTTCCATGCCGGTTGTCATCAACTCCGGAAGTGGAAACCAGGGAATGACGGTTTCACTTCCTGTCATCGTCTTTGCCGCCGAATGGGAAGTTTCACACGAGAAACTCTGCCGTTCTCTCGTTGTCAGCAACCTGATCGCCATCCACCAGAAATATTATATAGGAAGTCTTTCCGCTTACTGCGGTGCAGTCAGTGCTGCCTGCGGTGCCGGTGCAGGGATCACCTATATGTACGGCGGAACTTATCAGCAGGTTTCTCTGACGATCATCAACACGCTTGGAAATGTAGGCGGTATCGTCTGTGACGGTGCCAAACCATCCTGCGCTGCCAAGATCGCATCTTCTGTCGATGCGGCTCTGATGGCATTCCAGCTCAGCATCCAGAACAAGAGCTTTCTGCCAGGCGAAGGTATCATCAAGGATGATATCGAGGAAACAATCAAGAGCATGGGCTATATCGGACGTGTGGGAATGCGCGCTACCGATACGGAAATTCTCAATGTCATGATTGACCAGGCAGATATCGATCAGGACTGCTGAAATTTATTCAAACTTTTACAGGGGGGATCAAATCCATGAAAAAAAACAGTTTTTTTACCAGCCTGCCTTTTAAACTTCTGGTAGGCGTTGTACTCGGCATTATCGCAGGACTTATCCTCAGCAGTACAGATTCTTCTTCTGTCACTATGGCAATCCTGAATATTGTCGTTACTCTGAAATATGTCCTTGGGCAGCTTATCAACTTCTGTGTACCGCTGATCATCATCGGCTTTATCGCACCTTCCATCACCAAACTCGGAAACAGTGCTTCCCGCATGCTTGGTGTTGCTCTGGTGATCGCTTACGTTTCTTCCATCGGCGCAGCCCTGTTTTCTGTTGCAGCCGGCTATACGCTGATCCCGCATCTTTCTATCGTGACAAACGTAGAAGGACTGAAAGAGCTTCCGGAAGTCGTATTTGAACTTTCTATCCCGCAGATCATGTCCGTTATGAGTGCACTTGTATTCTCCATCATGGTTGGTCTTGCCGCTACCTGGAACAAAGCAAAACTCATCACAGGACTCCTTGATGAATTCCAGAAGATCGTCCTTTCCATCGTATCAAAGATCATCATTCCGATTCTTCCATTCTTCATCGGACTGACTTTCTGCGGACTGGCATATGAAGGTTCTATCACCAAACAGCTTCCTGTATTCCTCAAAGTCATCGTGATCGTGCTGATCGGCCACTTTATCTGGATGACACTTCTGTATGTCCTCGCAGGTGCATACTCTCACGAAAATCCATGGGAAGTTGTACGCCACTACGGTCCTGCATACCTTACTGCAGTCGGAACCATGTCCTCTGCTGCCACTCTCGCCGTTGCATTACAGTGTGCAGGCAAGGCAAAGCCACTTCGTAAAGATATGGTGCAGTTCGGTGTTCCGCTTTTTGCCAACATCCATCTGTGCGGTTCCGTTCTGACAGAAGTTTTCTTCTGTATGACGATCTCCAGGATGCTCTACGGTTCCATCCCGTCTCCGGGAACCATGGTCCTGTTCTGCCTGCTTCTTGGAATCTTCGCTCTGGGCGCTCCTGGTGTTCCTGGCGGTACTGTTATGGCATCACTCGGTATCATCACCGGTGTCCTTGGTTTCAACGAAACAGGAACAGCTCTGATGCTTACTATCTTTGCTCTTCAGGACAGCTTTGGTACAGCCTGCAACGTAACAGGCGACGGAGCCCTGACCCTGATCCTTACAGGATATGCAAAGAAACACAATATCAAAGAACAGCATATTGATACTGTAGATCTTTAATTAAGTAGTATTTCTAATAATTATTTCGAAACCGGAGGGTTCTGTCGACTTGACAAAGCTCTCCGGTTTCTTCTATACTGATTTTAATATTTTCCGTCAGGAGGGCAAAATTATGCTTTTGAAAAATGGTCATCTTATTGATCCTGCTACAAAAACCAACGAACCTGTGGACATCCGCGTTGAGAACGGAACGATCGTCGAACTCGGAAAAGATCTTTCTGCCAAAGATAATGAAGAAGTTCTTGATCTTTCCGGTCTGACTGTCGCACCGGGACTTGTTGATACACATGTACATTTCCGTGACCCGGGACTTACTTACAAAGAAGATATCCATACCGGTTCCCTTGCCGCGGCAAAAGGCGGTTTTACCTCCGTCATCTGCATGGCAAACACCAAACCTACTGTTGACTCCGTAGGCACGCTCAAAGACATCCTTACACGTGCCCAGGACGAAAACATACATATCTATCAGACTGCCTCCGTCTCCTACGGCTTAAGCGGCGAAAAAATGACAAATTTCGATGCCCTGGCAGATGCCGGTGCCTGCGGATTTACCGATGATGGGATCCCGCTTCTCGATGCCACTTTCTGCTATGAAGCAATGTGTAAAGCTGCTGAACTTCATATGCCGATCAGTCTCCACGAAGAAGACAAAGCATTCATCACCAATAACGGAATCAACGCCGGAGAAACATCCGCCAGGCTTGGTGTCGTCGGTTCACCTGCGATCGCCGAGGAAGTGATGGTTGCCCGTGACTGTATGCTTGCCCTTCGAAGCGGTGCCGCTGTCGTAATCCAGCATATCAGTTCCGGAAACTCCGTAGAGCTTGTCCGCACAGCGAAAAAACTCGGTGCTGACATCCACGCAGAGGCAACCCCGCATCACTTCACACTTACAGAGGAAGCACTTCTTGAGCACGGTACACTTGCCAAGATGAATCCGCCTCTCCGCACCGAAAAAGACCGCCAGGAGATCATTCAGGGTCTCAAAGACGGCACGATCGACCTGATCGCCACCGACCACGCTCCACACAGTACTGAAGAAAAATCCAGGCCTCTCACAGAAGCCCCAAGCGGTATCACAGGCCTTGAAACTTCTCTTGGTCTCGGCATCACTTCCCTTGTAAAGCCAGGATACCTCACTCTGACAGAGCTTCTGGAAAAAATGACCTGCAATCCGGCTTCTCTCTACAAACTTCCGGGCGGCAGTATCCAGGCAGGCGCTCCTGCTGATTTCGTGATCTTTGATCCTGATGAAAAATGGACCGTTACAGACTTTGCCTCCAAAGCCTCCAACAGCCCATTCAAAGGCGCAGAACTTTATGGAAAGATCCATTACACGATCTGCAATGGAAAGATCGTTTATCGTGGATAAATAAATTATTTTCGGCAAAAAATCTCCCCCGGTGCAGCGGTCCTGCTGTCCTGCCGGGGGAAATTTTTATTTGCTCTGAAATTGCAACTTCCAGTGCCTGTTTGCCTGAGCCGCCGTGAGACTGTGTCACTTCCACCTCCTGTCCTGTCTGTTCTTTCCAGTGCTCTGCAAATACCTTATTGTACTGCTCATATAATTCTCTGGTCGGATCGTAGGATACGTTTGTGATCTCCACCTTATCTGCCGCCCACACTGCTGATGTGCCTGCGATGTTTGCTCCAAGAACTGCCGCGATTCCTAATGCTAAAAGTCTTTTTTTCATAATACTCTTCCTCTCTTTCCTGTATGGTTTCGTGTTGTGTTTTGCTGTGACACTATAAAACCATATTTTCTGCGAGAAAGAAATCATAAGATCAGAAAACGATGTCTTTTTCTACGTAAAAAACTGCAAGATCCAGTTGTTTTTGAACTGAAATCTTGCAGTTTTTCGTGTATTTTTGCTTATTGAGGTTTATTTTGTGAAAACGTTATCCGTATTTATTTTGTTGGGTTCTGAGACACTTTATTTGTTTTTTGTCAGCATTTTTCCTGAAATCGCCGCGAGAATCTGCTGAAAAAGGGTTCCGATCATGACTGGATATACGACTTCACTTGGGAAGTAAGCTACCGCAAGGACAGCTCCTGTACTGATGTTTCGCATGCCGGTTCCGTATACCATGGAAATGGTCGTCTTCTGATCCTGATGTGTCAGTTTGGCGATGAGCCAGCCAAGGAAGTAACCGCCTGCCGCCAGTACAAGGATCGCTACCGCTACCGCAACGCGCTGTAAATTCATCTGGCGGATATATGGTGCTACTTTAGATGAATTTGAAGTCACGACAAACATCAGTGCCATCTTGGAAAAAGGTGCCAGTTTCTTTGGCCAGGTTTCCATGACTTTTCCGTGGCTCAGTTGGTTCAGACACATTGCTGCGACTGCCGGCAAAGCCACCATATAGAGCAGTTCTTTCATCATGCCCCCAACATCAATTGATACATTGGAACCGATCAGAAAATGCAGGGTAAAGGGAATGATAAACGGTGCAAGAACCGTGTCGATCACGACCAGTGAAAGTGACAGGGAACTGTTTCCATCAAAGATCGATACCCACATCATACTGGCGACTGCTGTCGGAATCGAAAACTCCAGTACCATTCCCGTAATCAGGTTCATATTATTCGGAAACAGCAGATGTCCCATCCCGTAGGCCGCTGCCGGGATCGCTATATGAAGCATAAGCATGATCGTGATCAAACTTCCGGGATTACGGATCACATTTGCCACATCCCGGAACCTGGACTTCAATGCTCCTGTGAATGTCATAAATGCAAATACATATGTCACATATGGAAGGCCATGTTTCGCAACATCCGGAAAACACACTCCTACCAGCAAACATAACGGCGTAACAAAAGCCATCCATTTCTCTATAAATTTATTAAATCTGTCCAGCATTATATTTCCCCTCTCTCGTTACATTATAAGAAGATTATAGCATATCGCTTTTGTGTGATGAAGTCCGTAAAATATTTATATACGCAAAAAAGTCCAGAGCATTAAACTCTGGACTCTGGTAGAGGTGCCACCCGGATTTGAACCGGGGATAGAGGTGTTGCAGACCCCGGAAAAAAACCTCGGAACCCTCTAAAACTCTAAGGTTTTCCAAACTGTCCACCTTATATCCACCCTAATTTTCATGTTGCTTTCATGCCATATCAGGTATTTTACTGTGCCAAATCTATGCCACTTAGCACCCCTATAGGCATATTATAAACATTTTAGTATCTTTCGTCTACAATTATTTTACTACAACTACAATATTATATGGAGGTTTATCGTGAATTATCAATTAGAATTAAAACAAATTGTGGATTTTCCACGCTGCCGGATTTACCGGGAATTTATACAAACCCTTATGAAAGACAGAAGCATCCGTACCAACGGAGGTTCCTGTCTTTTTTATTTTCTCATTTTATGTTCTTATGCAAATTACAGTTCCTCTTATCGGAACATCGAACACCTTACTTACAAAGTTGTTCCTGGAGAATGGATCTGTTCTCTTAAAGAACTACAGATTCACTTCCGCCAAAAATTCCAGCACCAGGTCATATCCATACTGGATACCCTGGTAGAGCAAAACCTTCTAACCTACTCACTACACGAAAAAAATAAGATTATCCAATACAAGATCAAAGACTGGCCAAAAGATAATACTGCCCTTTCCTATAATTACCCATGCAAAAAAGACATCGGGTTTTTCTTTTTTCCAATCGCAGATGTTCATAAACTAATCGGACTGGGAAAATGTTCAGAAATGGATGCTCTTTTGGATCTTTGGATTCATGCAGTCTATAATGATCCATCTGTGCAAGGCTCTGATGCCGGTCCAGTAGTATATTTTCGCAATCAGACTGGAAATCCCTTGTTCAGTTATCAGGAACTTGCCAGACGTTGGAAACAGTCGAAATCTTCTGTATCCCGTCTGCTTAAAAAACTTGAAGATACCGACATGATCACACTGATTTCCTATTCCGGGAAACATGGTAGCATGGTATATCTGCGTAATTATCTGTCCGTTATGTTTAATATCAGTGATGTCATGATTGATAAGGAGGAAATTGCCATGAAAATGCAACTGCCAATACATATAACCGAAGATACCTTGCCTGACAAAAACAATTCTGAATGCGTTTCAGAATCTATTACTGACGAACAAATCATCGTTTCACAGGAAGGCTCCTGCGTTCCAGAATCGCACATCAAAGTCATTGTTCGCAAAGTCGCTGAAATACTGGAAATACAAGGCATTTCTTGTTGTAGATGCCCCAAAACAAAGTATATATTATCTCCTTTATCAGCCTGCAAGGATAGTATATATCTATATTCACTACGTATTATCTGCCCCTGGGGGAAAGCAGCCTATCAGTTTGAATTAAAACTAAAACCGGAAAATCACGCCGTCACCAACGTCCCAGGGCATACTCCGCCTCTGCAGCATACCTTACCTGCCTTCGCTGAAATCCCAGAAGTTCTGTTGAAAGGAGGGGTTGTATAATGGCAAAGAAAAATCACCACCCTGTTTCTGCTGAAGTAGAAAATAATCCGTTGTACCATGATACCTATAAGCTGCTCCGTTGTTACCGGGATTCTACTTATAGCCTGATGGTTGCTGTCCGGCAGGTGGAAATTCAATTCCAACTGGAATACAACACCAGTGTAGACGAATTTCTAGATTCCATCTATGCTGCAGGAGCAGATCTGGGAGACAGCCAGATTGAAGAATGGGCAAAAAGCATTGCCCGCAGTAACAAAATGATAAAGCTGCTTCTCTCTTCTGTGGATCTGCTCCGGAAAAATCATAAGCATGGGGAAGAATATTACTGGATATTATATTACGCCTTTCTGTCTCCCCATGAACTGAAAAATACAGAGGAAATCCTGGAAGAGTTGGAAAAGCACGTTCCCAGTATCTCCTACCGGACGTACTACCGAAGGAGGCAGGCTGCTATTAACGCTCTTAGCAGCATACTATGGGGATTTTCTGCAAAGGGGACACTGGAAACTTTAAATAAGTTTTTCCCAAAATAAAATCGACATTTTCCATATAGGCACTCATAATTGAAAAAAACAAAGGAGGGTGCCTATTATGGATCAATTATCAAATTTTATATCCGAATATCTCAAAACATGTGAAACCATAAAAAAGTTAAATTCCAAAACCATTAAAGCATACCGTATAGATTTATCACAATTTCTTACCCTTTGAATCTGAATAATGTTTGTCTCTTTTATTTTATTAAAAAAGTGCATATCCTGAAACTGAATATGCACTCCAAATAGCATTATATATTTATTTTCTTTTGCACAAAAAAGCACGATATTTTCTAAAACTCTATCTGTGTGTCAAAGTAAAAGCTTCTTCCACTTCCTAATCTTTGTCCGAAATGTTCCAAAAGGGGCTACTGTATTTACATGAATAAACTTATAAACTTCCCATACTGCTGTTTTGGTAGCTTCATCTGCCCACTTTCTTTTATGTGGTAAAAATAGCTCCTCTTCCGTCATAGAATCAATCATTGTAAAAATTTTCTGTATATTATCATCCAGCATGCCCATTAGTTCTTTTAGAGATAAATGGGCATAGGTATCGGTAAACCACTGATACAATTCCCCCAATTGATTCCACTTAAAACCATCCGATGGTGTTTTCACTGGAAGTCCAGCCTGTTCATCATTTTCCCATTTCAATACTAATGCGGTCCACCCAACCTGATATGCAAGATTTTCTGCAGGTGTTCGATCTACCTCCATACATTGTTTGTCCTTCAAGGATTCCGGGATATCCTTAAACTCTGCAATATATTTGTCGTAAGCCCTCTTGATTTCTGCCTTTAGTTCCTCTTTATTTTCATACGTCTTCATCGTTATATCCATTCCTTTCGCTTCGCTCAGGCACAAAACGTAATGAAAATGTTTCCCTGAGCTTATTTTTTCTTTATAATTCTTCTTGTAGGGAACTCGGTATACTACAAATCACGAGGAGGTGAGTGGGCTGTCCGGCTTGCCGGATGACCGTATTGTTATATGTGTAGACTGTCTTTTCAGGCACAAATAAGTGTGACACCAAGCACGAAATCTTATCTCTGTTTAAACAACTTCGTTTATGGCTTAGACAGTCAGTCAATTCCGTCTCTCCCTATAATCTTTAGCGAACCGCTCCGGTTCTGAAAGGAGTCCCTATGGCTTTAAAAATCGTGTACAAAATCTGTTGTGGCATTGATGTCCACAAGACTTTTGTAGTCGCCTGCATTGCTTCTACTGACAAGCACGGCGTTACCTCTTACGAGCGCCACCGTTTTTCTACCTACACGAAGGGTTTGAAAAATTTGTTACAATGGCTGCTCGAACATAATTGCAAGGATGTCTGTATGGAATCTACTGGTAAATACTGGATTCCTGTTTATAACATTCTCGAAAAAGATTGTTCGATTGTCCTTGCTCATCCAAAGTATGTTAAGGCTATCCGTGGAAAGAAAACTGACAAGAAAGATGCCAAATGGATTGCTGACCTGTTTAAGCATGACCTTGTTTCCGGTAGCTTTATGCCTCCTGCTGACATCCGCCAGCTTCGTGACCTTATGCGTTACCGTTTCAAACTGACCTGCTTCAAATCAAGCGAAAAGAATCGTTTGCAGAACTGTCTCACGGTTTCCAATATCCAGTTGGGAAACGTTGTTTCGGACACCTTCGGCAAATCTGCTCAGGCAATACTGGATAAGATTTTAGAAAACCCTGAAGATACTTCCTTTGACCTTGAACCCCTTGTTTTCAAAAGTTTGAAAAAGAAACTTCCCGAACTGCGTGATGCCATTGACGGCTATATCACACCGGAACAAGCGGGAAAACTCAAGATAATCAAGGCTCATTATGAAAGCCTTGAATCCCGGAAAGCAGAGCTTGAAGAACTCATTCTTGCGCTCGCTGCTCCCTATCAGCAGGAATTTGCCATTCTTCAAACCGCTCCTGGTATCAGCAGTGACTTCACTGCCATCGGAATTATTTCCGAAATCGGTACCAATATGGAGGCTTTTCCTTCGGCGAAACACTTATGCTCATGGGCTGGTCTTACTCCGACCAACAATGAAAGCGCAGGGAAGAAAAAATCTGTCCGGGTCTCCAAAGCCGGATGCTATATCAAGCCGCTTTTAGTACAGTGCGCAAACGCTGTTGTTAAAAGCTCAAAGCATCCTGAAATGCGTAACCGTTATCTCCGTCTCAAAAAGCGTCGCGGTCACAAGAAAGCAATCATTGCCATAGCAAGAATGCTTCTTACCGCATTATACCACATGTTGAAAAACGGTGAAAACTATAATGCAGAACTTTACAGGAAATCAGACCTGCCTCCAGTTGACCGTGAAATTACGGTAGAACAGGCAATCCTTATCGCAAGAAATCAGGGTTATAAAATCAAGTCAGCAACCGCATAACCTTAACTTCTCAATATTCAATTTTTAAAGCAGCCACCGAAAGATGGCTTATTTGTCGTGTGCTTAAGGTAATGGATACCCTCTACTTCTCATTTTCAATCTTTACCTCGCAGTCTTCCGTCTTTACTCCTTGTTCCACACTCCAAAATTGATTATCCCCTGCGAATTTCAATAAGCTGAAGTACATCCGCAAACATTTCTCCTTGATCTTCTAAATCAATCATAAGCCATTTTTGTCCATTTCCCCATCTTGTTTTTTCATAAAGTTCTCTTAATTCTGGGGCACAGTCGCATAAAATATTCTCAACTGCTTCTTTTACTTTTGAACCAATCACAACCAGCACTGTGAAATACCCTTCTCTTGGATATATCGTACACAGGCTTTTCCCAGACTTTTTAAATTTTACATTCCAACCACGTTCTAAACTACAACGGCTAAATTCTATTTTTTCATGGCACCTGTACTTCTTTTTAATCTCGGAACAAAATTTCATAAATACTGGATTTCTAATATATGCCGCAAAATCCTCTAAGATCGGAATTTCCTCTTGATTCTGCATATCAATCATGACCATTCTCCTTTGCTCTTTATAGAAACTGGAATTTTTTGTTGAAACACTTAAACAAATGAAGCATAAATAACATAAATTTCTGCAATCAAAACAATTCCGAGAACGCCATCTATCATCAAATTATACTGTATATCTGTCAAAAATGTTTTTGAATGTGTCAGGAAATATTTAATGTTTTCTTTTCCAGTCAAAAGTGTAATTATGATTAACAAAATAGGAAATAAAAAAATCTCTACCTTATTTCCAAAATCATCTGCTATCCCATTTGCAAAATGAACAGGAATAATCTGAGGTAAGAAAAACACGCTTACTATTGCTAATAAAACACCAATACTGCAAATTCCCCATGTTAATTTTCTGCTTCCTACAAGTTTCATAAAAATGCCTTCTTTCTGCAAAATTTAATTTTATATTTTTTCTCTTGGCTATCCCTATTTCTCCACAAATCTAATAATATGGACTTCAGTATATCATATCATTTATATCGCATCAACATCCAATCTTGTGAGGTACATTTGAAATAATTCCGGCTAAATACTCCTTGCTGTCTTGCCCCTTCTACTCTGTATCGGATTTCTCTTGATCTGCGTCTTCTCTTTTATTCCTCCTTTTCGTTAACCTGTTTTTCACTTCAACCAACCCTACAAAGGCAACAACCACTGTAGCCATCCCCATTCCTATCCCTGAAGCAATATCATTGATGATATTTTGAGCAGGAGATAACGCCCCTACCAGTAAAACGCCATATACCATCGCAAATAGTAGAGCAGAAAGAATGTCTTTGACCTTACGTTCACGAAATGTCTTCTTATACTTTTCCTCCCATTCTTCTTTCATACTTTGCAATTCTACTTTCCCTTTTTTCCCATCCTCTAATAATAATGTAAAAGGTACATAAGCTCCGATCAAAACGCTAATTGTTATATTTGGAATTTCTAAAGCCATTTTCGAAGCATCACGACTTGCAATAATAAATCCCGATATGCAGGCTCCCACATACGCCATAAAAATATAGCGTTTTTTTTCACTTATCCCCAAATCATTTTTTTTAAAACATAAAGAAAACAGATAGTCCATAGCCCAAATCAAAAGAAGTAATAGCACCGCACATATCACAGCATTAAAATCAGCCTTTATGAGTAACGAAAAGCATATATAGGCATACGATGATAGGAGCATAAGAAAAACATAAACAAGTTGCTGTATCGGCTTCTTTATTCTGTTTACAAATTCAAAAACCCAATATTTCTCTCTATAAATACAATAAATAAAGCCTGCCGTAAGTATCATACTGATAATATAAGATATTATTAAAACTCTCTCCATGTATTTCTCCTTTGTAAAATCTGTTTGATATAACCTATTTCTTATTTAGATAGATTCGTTAACTATGGAGGGACAAAACATTGCAGCTAAATATATTTTCTACCCTATATATCTCAAGGAATATGAAAAATCATATTCCCCAATTATTCTACCATCCAACACACCTACCACTTAGGTCGTAACTGTGCATTGGTAATTTCATCAATGATTCTTCACCATGTTCTGAGAACACAACCACTGCTCCTCTTAGTGAAAATTCAACTAAAATTTCCTCTATAGTATGATTCCAAACATTTTCAAACATTTCATGCAAAATAATAATGTCTGCTTCTTGAAGAAATGCCACTAATATTTCTAAGCAGTATCTCTTAGATATATCCAATCTGCTAACCATTTCGTCTTTACAATCGGACAACTTCCCCATTCCCAGAAAGCCTTCAATCACATAATCTTTGTTTATAATTGAACCTACATTTCTCTCTATATACCGAGATACTGTAACATTATCCTCTGGCTTCATGTTTTTCAGTTCAACTTCTTTTATGCTTTTTGTTGTTCCATAGCATTTTATAATGTCTGTTATCTTACGCTCTTGTTTACTACTACAATTATAAAATCCAACTATGTCTCTCGAACTTATGCGGAACAACCCATCTTCTTCATCATTTTTACTAAACTTCATTTCTATCATATATTCCCTCAACTCCTATAAGCAATGGTAATTTGGGCATCTTATATTTTAACAAAGCATAAGCGATTCCTGATAAACCAGTCATAAAACCTGGATTGTATAATTCTGTTGGTAATATATTTTCCTCATTAAGGAATTCCAAAATCTGTTCAAATCGAGAATCACAAATGCTTCTTACCTGCTTATCATCAAAAATTTCTGCATATCTTTTTAAAATCAATAAATTTCCCATGTTTCCATGGCATAGGCAGAAACCTGCATGTAACCCGTCTTCAATTAATTTATTTTTAGCAAGGCTTATATCTTTAATAGCTTGCTGAAGCAATGCAGTTTCTCCTAAATTCTTGATGGCATTATATAAGGTTAATCTGGATAACAGAATACCCGCAGCTCCATGGCACCACGCTATTGGTTGACTCTTATGCTGATCAACCTCTGAAAACTTTCTTAAATCAATCCAATTATTATCCTTTTCTGAGTATAAAGAATTTTCATATTCTACTAAACTTGAAAGGATATCTAAATATTTTGTTTGTGGATATACCTCATATAATCTTGAAAATAGTTCTATAAAACCACTGTTTCCATGTGCAAATCCCGCCAATACTTCAGGAACCACCTCTGATTTCCAACCAACTTTTCCATTTTCAGTAATCATATTCTCTATCAATTGTTCTGCTATTTGTATAGCTTTTTGTAGATAAATAGGCTTTTTTGTTTTTCTATACATATTAATCAGAACCAAAACTATTCCCGAATTTCCCGAAATCATATCGAACAAACGATCTTCTAAGATAAGTGTTTCCATACAATTTAGCCACTTATCGAAATATTCCTTATACTTGATATCATCATATATTTCATATAAAATACCCAACGTATATAAAATCGAACCTTCGCCGCTAAAGATTCCTGTATTAAAGTCTTCGATATTCTGTTCCCCTTCACTTATAGTATCAATATACCTCAACAAACGATTATCTAAAACCTCACAAATCTTATGATATTTTCTGTCATGGTATATCCATTCATATAAATGGAATACCAAATTAATCCCAACCGTACCATCATATAATGTATTCGGTAATGCCTGGATCATCCACTGATTTTCTTTTATACCAAATAATTTTACGCCAATCCAATTAACGTCTGCTCCATCTTCGCTATAAATCGCATTTGTTCCTATTTTATCTAGCAGCTCTTTTGCCAATTCTTCTGCCGTTTTGGCCATATTACTATAAAGATCTAGTTTTAACCTTTTATTCTTTATTTTCCTTGTTCCTGCATTCTCCATATTAAAAGTAATTTTAATATATTGCGTCTGTTGTTCTAAATTCTTATAGGACAAATTCTGTATATTTTCCTCAATTTGCTGCAAAGCTGGCTTACTAAAGAAATCCTTTACTTCTCTGCCATCCCAAGTATAAATGTTTTTTTTACTTCCACGAAAATAAAAATACGGTATATCACCACTTAATAAATCTTCAATTTCATACTCAATAAGAGATCTACTCCTTTGATTTTGAAGATTTCCATTTGCCAATGAATAAAAAAATAAATTTCGTGCTCCTCCATCCACTAATAATTCAGGATGATATGAACTACTCAACACAATTGCATACTGTTGTGTATTTCTAATCAGATATCTCACCTCTAATTCACCATATTGTTGTATGATTCTTAATAGTGTTTCTGTATTTTCCATTGCACCTAAGTATGCACTTTCAAATCCCTGGATAATTTTATCTGCAAATTCGGAGGGTTGAATAAACCTTCCTTTTAGCATTGCCAAATTGTGATTTCCTTTCGATACTGGATAATCATAGACAACCCTCATGTTAACCGACTTCGGATTGATAATAAAGGGGATTTTTATCGGGAATTTTTGTCCTTCTTCTCCACTAATGGCACTCATATTGATTCCTGTATCTCCTGCGTTATTCCATGAATAAAAGGGGAGTATTCCTGAATACAACACCGATTTTCTTAAAAGACTAGCCACTTTTTCTGCTGCACTTTTCCCATTATTCTCTTCTATATTTCCTATAAATGTTTCCGCATCAATAATAACTGGATATTCATTGCATGCAATGAGATTTTCAAAATGAATATCTCCTCCTTCCAAAAGATAATTTATAAACAAAATAATCCCTATTCTTTGATAATATCTTGAAAGTTCTTCTATAGACTTACAATCTCTTTGTATTACAATTTCGCACCAACCATACATTTCTTTATCAAGTATAGAATACTCATAACTTCCCAAATTACATATTCTATAGAAATAATTTGTAATCTCTTGTAGCTTAATCTCATTTTGCAAACTTCGTGGTTTATATAAAATTTTATCTCCCGATACAAATTCCACACAAAATACTCTTCTCCCTTTTTTATGCGAATCAGAAAAATCTGTCGAAAGATGGTTTACGACAAATCCTTTTTCAGTGATATTAAATTTTTTCATTAAAACATCTGCATCTTTCTCAATGCGCTCTATCACTTCTTTGTAAATATCTATCGCATTTTGTATAATTTCATTTATCCTTCTTTCTAACACTGGATAAAGCGAAAATAAATCATTCAAATATTGTTTATCCTTTAAAAAATGGTCGATATAATATTGATACTGTTCAGATTCATTTCCCCTTAACACGCCTTCTTGTCCACATATATGCATTTCATAAATTAAAGTTCGGATACAAAGATTATTAAGCGAATTAAACAAAAATTGCTGAAAATCAAATAGAATCGATTCATTGATATATCGTCTTTGTATAACTATTTCTCTAAGCTGTCTATTTGCCTCTTGCACAAAAGGATCATAAAATGCTCCGAAAACCATTTTCTCACCCTCATGCCTAAACGCCTTTTTGTTCAAAGACAATTTCACAAAATTTCGTGGTTGACTCTTCTCGTGGCTACTAAAAGCACAATTATTTATAAAACCAAAAAAATACTCAAGGTGGTTTTTCTTTACATATTGTAATCCTTCCTCCTTCAGTATTTTCTTCCAATACTCTAAAGACTCCATATTTATTTCAGACGGAATAGCATCATACACTCTTTCAGATAAATAACTAGATTTTTTCATGTTATCTCCCTTTCTCTTAATCCAGGCCCTAGTTCTAAAATCATCTTTGGTTAATTAGCAACAAGCAAGTGTAAAAATACTTCCGCATTCAACAGAAATTGTGCAAACCACACCTGATGAAGCTAAACTATCAACTTTGTTACTTGTCAAATCTGCTGCTTCTAATTCTGTCAAAAGATCTCCAGCCGGGTTGTTATATTTCATATTTGTTCTGTCAAATTTTCTCATAATATCCACCATTCCTTTCTTCAGAACTAGGGCCTTTTGATACCTAAGTATCTTGATTTTTATTATATCCTATCTCCGAATTTCGTCTTTATTTTTGGTATAGATTGACATTTTTTCTTCCTAATTGGTTTTCAACTGTCTTTATCATTTCCTAAATATGCCACAACTTGGCACACTTCTGCGATTGAAGGGTAATTTTACCCATGTTACAATAGGTATTGCTTATAGTATTCCTATTTTCCCCAGCACCTTAATCGGTGCTTTTTTTGTACCCGTAAACCTTTCGCTGACAGTAGCCAATACTTACACAGTACGTACAGCGTACTTCCCCTAAAATAAAACGTATTCTGTGCGTACAGTGTAAGTAAAACTTCCTATTATATAATGAAGGGAGATTACCATGAAAACAAGAAATGAAATCTATCAAGGGGAAGGTGCCCAACTGCTCCGGTTCATTACAACTTACCATTCGTTGCAATATGAACAGGTCTTACGGCTCTTTTCCAAAAACAGAGAGTCTATCAAATCTCTGATCACAAGTCTGGTAAAACAAAAACGCATTATCTATGATAAGGAGAACGGGCTTCTCTTCGACAGCCAGGAATCTGCAAACAATCCTGATTATGGCATGATTGCATCCTTTTGGGTGCTTTTGGACTTCAAAACAGCCATTGTGTACCATACTGACGGTGAATTTCCTGTGAAACTGAACTTTTTCTCTAAAGATGAGTGGTATGAAGTCCTCTATGTCCCCCAGGAACAAGAATATCTTATCAATCATGTCATGGAAAGCCAGACAAAAAGCGATGCGAAACGGCTGGTTGTATTAGAAACAGAAGAACAGGCTGCAAAAATTCATATCACAGGCGTGATTGCCTTTTGCCTTGTAGACTCCTCTACCGGATCTGTCAGCTATTATGCAAAGAAATGAGGTATGTATGAACACCAAAACTGTTTTTGACCGTTTACAGAGCATTGATGATGAAGTCCAAAAACTTCACAACACTATTTTTGCATTGAAAACAACAGATATTCAAGCGTATGCCGACAAATACGAAGAGCTGAGTATCAGTGCTGCCCTACGTTCTGAAAGGATTGCCTGCCAGCTCAGAAATCTGGTATATACCACAACTGACACTGGAAAGAAAGACTATCTGAAACAGGCTGCGGCTGTGCAGGGAATCAAAATCTCTTTTTCAAATAGTGTTCTTTCCATTACCATGCCAGGACTACTGCCCAAACGTAAATTGCGAACCAACACCGCTTTTCTACATGAGCCATTAAACCTTGCCTTGCAGACTTATGTGACAGAACATTCTATTCCGTTATATAAAAGATGTGTGGTCTGTTTTAGTCAAATTTATGACCAGAGCCTTTCTTTACAACGGATACGTGATTACGATAATTTGGAGTTCAAACAGATTTTAGATACTATCGCTTCCTATGTTCTGGTTGATGATACGGGACTCTTTTGCGACTCCTATCACACTACGGAACTGGGGAATTACGATCACACCGTTATCTTTGTAATGGAACCGGAAATCTTTCCTGGCTGGCTGAAAGATAGAAAAGAGTCTATCAAAACCATATCGGAAATTTCCTGATATTTTTCTTTCTTTTTCCGATATGGGTAATTTTTCTGCAAAGAAGCCATATTCTTTGCATTTTTTATGCTTAATACCGCCCTTACTTTACCCAAGTATAGGCTGTCATAGGTAAAAATCGAACTGAGGTGATGCTTATTTGATAAAAACCGATTCTATAAAATATCAGCTTTTGGAAATGGTTGGGCTATGTGGGGAATTCCCTTCCGGACAGCTTAACAGATTGATTGAGAGTGATTCCTATGCAGAGAAGGTGGTTACAGATTTAAAGCAGAGTAAGCTTATAAGAACACACTATAAAGATGGCCTACGAGGTTATCGCCTTACCAAACGGGCAAAAGAACTGCTGCTTTCGCAAAATCCCTGTCGTTTTCAAAACTATTTAACCGGAAATGCAGAAACCAACCTCATACGTAGTGAATTACCAAGACGGCTGCGACTTCATCAAAAAGCAGAAACCTATTTAACGCTTTCACATGCCGGAATCCCATTCTTTCCAGATGAAAAGCCGCTGCTTTTTTCTGAATCCAGCGAAGCGGCTACGTTTCCTGTGCGAAGCCTTCCTCTGTTTTACTCTTCCAGAGAAATAAAAAATCTTGGAGCATCCACTACCAAAATTAAAAATTCCCGTTGTATAGGAATCCTGATGGCTCCTCACTGTGTCTATGCTGTTTATAATACCGGAAATACACTTCTAAAATGGGAATACAAAACGGAAGTCCGACTCAATGCTTTTTTGCAGCACTATCTTCAGGGACTTCCTTACCATGGGCCACCTACCGTTTATGCCATCATGACTGGCAGTGATATGGATATGGCTTTCCGGCTCCTTACCAGTACCGGTGGATACAAAAAAACACTGTTCATGCTGGATACTTCGTATGAACACTTCTATTTCCTGCCCAATAACAGCTACGGAGAATACCTGCTCCGTTTATTGGTACAACCCCAGCGTATGATGCAGCTCAATCAGCTACTACTGTCCGACTGTTTTCCCCAGCGTGAGGATCTGCCAATTGAACATGATGGAATAGACAGCCAGGAAAATCCTATTTTGCTTGCGTATGATTTTGACATGCAGCGTATCAACCGCTTCAATACTGGATTAAATGTATATGGGCTATCCGGGAACCTGATTTGCTTTGACTTTCAGCTTCCCTGCCTGAAAAAATACCTAACTGCAGATATACACTTCTCCAGCATTGATTTTCAAAAGTTTAAAAGGAGGTTTTTCAATGAACCGTAAATGGTGGAAGTTCCTGTTTTTGCTTCCCATAAGCGTCTGCACTCTGTATGCCGGAGGATACGCAGCACAATTTATTAAAAACTATCAGGAATGGACTTCTGCCGGAAACTTTGCCGGCAACGGAACCTATCCGCAAGCAGCTTCTTTACACCCATTGGTCTGCTTTCATACCGCCCTTACCGATTTCCCATACAATTTGTATGGGATTTTTCTTTGCCTGGTTCTCTTTGGGCTTCTTACTTTTTTACTTATGCGTATGGGATATGACAGAAACGGGGAAATTAGTGACCATGACCGGAACTTAAATTACTCTACAAAAGGAACCTACGGTACATCCGGATTCATGACTCCAGATGAAATGATGAAAGTTTTGGAACTGACCGGAGATGTCAAGAAAAATAAAGGAACCATTTTAGGAAAATTAAATGGCAAAGCCGTATGTCTTCCATATCAAACACGAATGAATAAAAATATCGCCGTGTATGGTGCCAGCGGTTCCATGAAATCCAGGGCATTTGCCAGGAATATGATTTTCCAGTGTGTCGCCAGAGGGCAGGAAGGCAACAACGCTTCCGGGGAAAGTTTAATCATTACCGATCCCAAAAGCGAACTCTATGAAAGCATGTCTGCTTATCTGGAAAATGAGGGCTATGTAGTAAAAGCATTTAATCTGGTCAATCCGGAAAACTCGGATAGTTGGAATTGTCTGGGTGAAATCAATGGACAAGAAACGATGGCTCAGGTATTTGCAGATGTCATTATCCAGAATACAGGTTCCGGAAAAGGAGATCATTTCTGGGATAATGCGGAGATGAACCTGCTAAAAGCCCTGGTTCTCTATGTAGATCAGGGCTTTCCGCCGGAAGCCAGAAATATTGGACAGGTTTATAAGCTGCTGACCATGAGTTCCGAAAAGGAGCTGAACAGTCTTTTTGATCTGCTCCCAGTGTCCCATCCAGCAAAAGTTCCTTACTGCATCTACAAACAAGCCAGTGATACCGTGCGAAGCGGAGTTATTATCGGATTGGGTGCCAGACTTCAGGTATTTCAGAATAAACTCATTCGGCAGATTACCTCTTATGATGAGATTGATCTGACACTTCCAGGGAAACAGAAATGTGCTTACTTTTGCATTACCTCAGACCAGGACAGCACCTTCGATTTTTTATCTTCCCTGTTTATGACCTTCATCTTCATCAAACTGGTCCGTTATGCAGATAAGTATGGAGAAGAAGGAAAACTTCCTGTTGCTGTACATATACTGGCTGATGAGCTTGCCAACACCGGAGCTATCCTGGAACTGAATAAGAAAATCAGTGTAATCCGAAGCCGGAATCTCAGCATTTCCTGCATCTTTCAGAATTTGCCCCAGATGCAGAACCGCTATCCTTATAACCAATGGCAGGAAATCATTGGCAACTGTGATACCCAGCTCTTTTTGGGCTGCACAGATGAAGTTACTGCTACCTTTATCAGCAACCGCAGCGGCGATGTGACCGTAGGGGTAAGCAGCGAAGCCAAGCAGCTCAATAGCTGGCGGGTATCCGACTATACACCGGAATACCGGCAGACAAAATCTATCGGCAAACGAAAACTCTTAACACCAGATGAAATCTTGCGGCTCCCGCTTGATACTGCTTTGGTTATCCTACGTGGGCAAAAAGTCCTAAAAGTAGAAAAGTACGATTATACCCTGCATCCAGATGCCAAAAAGCTGACACCAAGAAAAGCATCGGAACACATACCTGAATGGCGCAAAAATGGGTCTTCGGAAGAAACAGAGTATCGACCACAGCCCTCACCCGGATCAGCCAAAAGGAAACGCCGTTCATCTTCTGCGTCAATAGCAAAACAGAAACCACATTTTACATCCGAACCCGTTTATCAGGAACCTACTCCCGATGATTTTATGGAGGATTTCTTGAATATTCTTGTGCGGTAACACCGCAAGTCCGGCAGACGGGAAACCGTCTGTCCGGGCTAGCGGGAACCGCTTATGCGAGTTTACTCACGTAATGTTTTGTCCAAGCCATAAACCTCTCGCATCGAGATATCATGTTCGGCATCAATGCTTGTAATGTTGATACGATAACTGTCATGAGCAATGCGGTCAATGATTGCATCTGCCAGAGGACTATCATCACCACCCAGTTGGTCGTACCATTCCTCGAACTCATACTGGGAGCAAAAAATCGTTGAAGATTTCTTGCGTCTCCGATGGAGTAGTTCGAAGATATCTCTTTGTTCAGATTCCGTTGGTTTCAATAGAAGCCATTCGTCCAAAATCAGGACAACGGGATTGGCATACTTAGCCATCACCTTTTTGTAGTTGCCATCTGTCCGTGCCACCTCCAGATCAATAAGCAGATCAGGCAGACGGATATATTTGGTATTGTAATACTGCTTACAGGCTTCCATGCCAAAGGCACAGGCCATGTAAGTTTTACCGCAGCCTGTAGCACCGGTAATAAAAAGATTCCGATGTTCAGATATATATTCGCAGGTAGCAAGTCTGCGAATCAGTTCCTTGTTTAGCTTGCGTCCGGAAGTATAGTTGATATCCATGATATTCGCTTCCGGCTGATCGAAACCGGCATTCTTGATCAGTCTTTTGAGACGGTTGTTTTTGCGACTGCTGTATTCGATATCCACCAGCATACCGAATTGATCCTCAAAGGGAACCTCCTTGAATTTTGGGTCATTGAGTTGATTGCGGAATGCATCTGCCATTGTGGTAAGGCGCATTTCTATTAACTTATCCATTGTACTCTGATTGGTCATATGTGTTTACCTCCGATAGTAATCGGCACCTCGTGTGATGCCATGTGCTTTATGTGTGGTCTTGGTATCGATTGCTTCCGATGCCAGCTTTTCTGAACCGGTTACAAGTAGGTTTTTAATACTCTTGTAACTGGGTGATGCTGTATAGGATAATGCCTTTTTACAGGCAGCTTCCAGTAACGCATCTGAGTACTTCTCAGCAAGCTTAAGAAGCCCCATACAGCTTCGGTAGGTTTGTTGTTCCACACTTTTGGAGGTCAATATTGCATTGACTGCAGTGTACGTATTTATGCCAATCCGCTCAGCCCATTTACGGAAGCGGTCACCGTTCCATTCCAGATACTTCTGGTGGTCTGCCGGCATATGTTCAGTAATGGTGCTGTACTGCCCAGGGCGTCCTTTTAGACGACGATGGGAAGCAATGCGGTTATGGTTGTAGAAAATTTCAATCGTGGTGTCTGTTACCCTTATATCAACTTTCTTTTTAATGTATTCGTACGGAACGGAGTATAGCATTCCGTCCACAGATATGTGATAATTGAACTGGACAGTGGCTGCTTTCCAGTCACTCAGTTCAAAACGGGTAGCAGGTAATGGTGACAGCAATGGTTTTTCTTCCCCAAGAAATAAGCTTCGCCGACTACCCTCTTTCTTCTGAAAGAGCCTTTGGTTGAACAGTTCCAGCTTATCTCTGATTGCTAGATTCAATTCGGCAAGGGAGAAGAACTGTTCATTCCGAAGAGCTGCTGTGATCCAAGTAGAAATATTTCCTACTGTCCCCTCAGCATTCGGCTTATCTTTTGGAGCCCTGACACGCGCCGGGATAATAGCGGTGCCGTAGTATTCGGCCATTTCCTGATAAGTTTCATTGACCTGCTGGTCTTTAAAGCCACCATTGTGGACAACCGCTGTTTTACAGTTATCCGGTACGAGAATTCTGGCAACACCACCAAAATATTCATACATATGAACATGGGCATTAATCCATGATTTCTGCTTCATATCCAGAAATGCTTCCACATATGCGTACTGACTATAAGTCATCACGCCGACAAATATATAGGCTTTGGTGATCTCACCGGTATCCGGATCAAGGATTGTTGCAGGATCTCCTGCCCAATCGACCTCAACCTGCTCACCAGGTTTCCGGTTGATATGCATGGTAGCACGTCGTTTCTGCTCATCCTGCTGGATGTGATAGCAGAACTGGGAATACATAAGTGGTTCTTCGCCATTTGCATGACAATCCTCCATGTATTCTGTCCACAAGAGTTTCTTACTGACTCCGTTACGGAGTAATTCTTTATGGACATAATCGTAGTTAGGCATCCGTTTATTGGATCTGACTTGCTTTGTAGAAGGAAAAAACATTTCTGCAAGAACAGCATCGGTATCGCTTTTATCAAGCGGCCAGGAAATATTTAATTCCTTTGCACGCTTCAAAACGCGATTAACCGTTTTCTTGGAGACATTGCAGCTGTCGGCAATGCTCTGCTGACTGAGTCCCAGACTTTTTAGCCTGAGAATCTCTCGATACTTGGTCATGGTCATGACCTCCTTTGAATGAATTTACACCAGCTGGTGCATGATTACATTCTAAAGGATTTATGATAAAGGTTTCCACTACCGGAAGGATGGTTTCCTAAAAAACGGATTTGCGGTTTCCTGTCACCGGACAGCAGGGACACGGGCACCGGATTATTCATTTCTTTCAGGAAAATTTTATAGAAGATTCCCCCGACTCTGGCATGGTTCCTTTAGATAAAGATTCCATCATGTCATAACACATTTTGAAAGGAGATAACATTTATGGCAAACGAAACAATGAACCTGAACACCCCTATTTTAACCCTTGACTCCGATACTGTATTAGAAACTGCTCAATCAAAAGCGGATTTAATCTGGCATGACATCCAAAATGCCTATCGTACCCGGAAAATTCTCACCGGCATTCTGGGAGGTATTGAAAAGACCGAAGCCGGCAGCTTAATAGCAATTATTTACTATAAAGATTATCGGGCAGTCATCCCTATCTCGGAAATGATGATCAATCTGATCCAAGATGAAACTCATGATTACGGAGATTTCTCTCTTAGACAGAACAAAGTCCTTAATAACATGCTTGGTTGTGAAATCGACTTTGTAATCAAAGGACTGGATACCAAATCCAGAAGCATCGTTGCCAGCCGGAAAGATGCTATGCTGAAGAAACGTCAGATTTTCTATTTTGATCAGGACTCTTCCGGACAGAATAAAATCCACGAAGACCGTATTGTGCAGGCCAGAGTCATTGCCGTTGCTGAAAAAGTAGTCCGGGCAGAAATCTTTGGTGTAGAAACTTCCATCCTTGCAAGAGATCTGTCTTTTGACTGGCTGGGTGATGCCAGGGAACGATTCCAGGTAGGGGAACATATTCTGGTCCGGATCTTAGCTATCCAGGGAGATTCCCCGGAAACGCTCTCTATCCATGCAGATGTAAAAAGCGTGGAAGGCAACACCAGCAAAGAAAATCTGAAAAATTGTCGGGTACAAGGAAAATATGCCGGTACGGTGGAAGACATCCACAAAGGAACTGTTTTTGTCCGGTTAGAATTGGGTGTCAACGCCATTGCTCACAGTTGCTACGACAGCCGCACCGTTGGGAAGAAAGATAAGGTGTCCTTTGTTGTGACACATATTGATGAAGAACGGAATGTTGCTGTTGGCATCATTACAAGGATTATCAAACAAAATATCTGATTACCAAAAGCAATATGAAAAGGAGCTCACTACATCCATTTCTTATTGCGATACAAGATATTCCATGCTATACTGAGCGAGTATAGCTAATCGAGAAAGAGATGCGGATGCAATTTCGACCAGCCCTCTAGTTTTTAAAGGAGGGTGATGCCCATGAACACAATGGAAGTACTCACATTGCTTTTAGTAGTTTTTGCGGCTCTGACTTACATAGATAATCGACATGATAAGAAATAGCATCCACGATAAACCCTGAGAAAGTTTGATGGATGCTATGTCTTAACATAGAAAAAAATTAAATTTTACTGAGGGCATCAGATCTTGCATCTGATTACCTTTCTTAATTAGATTATACACTGGGGGATATGAGAAATCAAGTCCCCCTTTATTATTGTTATTGTCATTACTTAAACTAAATCGACAAATAATATGTTGATAAATATTTTTCTACAGCCCCCTCATTCTCATTTGACCATCATTTAACAGATTTCACATCTAATTCATGGCTATACATTAGTACTTGGTTCTCATTCTGATTCTTCTTTCAAATTTAGTCAGAGCAGACATTTTTAACGACTATTATTTCTATTCAAAAACAGTCACAGATATCTAAACATCAATAAAATATCTGCGACTGTCTTAGAGATATATTTCATTTCAGTTCATACGTTCTAACTTTTTCATTCATGCAGCCATACAAACAGCGAATCTTCTCTCATTATCTCGTCATATATGATTTCCGCCATTTTCTCTTCTGGTGCAGATAGGTTATCTGCACCTAATTTCCTCCCTATTTCATTGTTATGTAAATCCATTTTTTTGTGCTCATCTTTTGTATATCCATCGCTTTCGTTTCCAGTAGTATCTTTATCTTCATGTGCTGTCGCAAAAAGCTCTGCTTTTTCACTTCCTATCAAAACTGTCATTTCGGCATTCCATATTCCGTGTCTAAATGCGTCACTCCTGTCACCCAAACCATTTTTTCCGAATTTTCTTTCGGTTTGTTTAGTGGCAATTTCCTTTGCTTTATTGACTTTTAGTGCATCAAACGGATATCGAATCACTAATTTTTTCTCAGAAGAAGTAAGTGCGTTCCAAATGTCTATGACGCCATCTTTCTTAATAGCATGAATCTGATCCATAAAATCACTTATCTGCTGTTCACTCCATTCCGGATGTTTTGACTTAACATCTAAAATTTGCTTAACGATATCCTCAAACTCATTAGTTTCATCAATTATAAAACCTCTAGAACTCATACTTTCATTTGAAGCAGCATAAACTGAAATGGGAAGTGATGCACTAATCAGTACGCTCACCCCAATAACTATCTCTTTCTTCTTCATCTGTAATACCTCCCCATACAATGGCTTTTCATATCATAATTTAATTCCTATCTGTCATTGAATACTCTCAAAATACCATCCCTTTTTCTTCATCAAATCCAAATGTGTTCCCTGTTCAATGATGCTTCCCCTGTTCAATACATAGATATAATCCGTATCTCGAATAGAGGAAAGTCTATGAGTAATGATAATTTGCGTTTTATTGGTAGACCTTAGGTTATCATAAATTTTCTTTTCTGTAAGCTGATCCAGATTACTGGTAGCTTCATCAAAAATAACTACCTCCGTATCGCTAAGCAGAGCTCTTGCTATGGCAATACGCTGTTTTTGACCACCTGAAATATTTTGTCCTCCTTCTCCAACAAGTGTATCCAATCCCAACGGCATACTTAAAACTTCCTCTTTTAATGCTACAATGTCTAGTACCTTCCATATTTTCTCATCCGGAGCATCACCTATAATATCAATATTCTTTCTTATACTTGCATTTAAGCACATAGGATTTTGAGTAACTACTGAAAACCATTTATAAATCTGTTCCTTCGACATTGATCTGATATCATAATTATTTATCTCAATACATCCTTGATTAATATCCACGGCACCCAGTATGGCTTTTATCAAGGTTGATTTTCCACTACCCGATAAACCAACAATAGCAATTCTCTCGCCTCGCCTAAGATCAAGAGAAACATTATTCAATGCGTATGCCTGCCCACTATTGTAGCAATATGAAACCGAACTTATTTTTAAATTTTCAAATTTTCCAGGTACAAGAACTCCCGTATGATAATTTTCTCTAAAAATCATTAGTTCCTTATAACGTAAAAGCACTTCTTTAATACTATTGATACTCGGTAACAACAATACAACGGTAGTAAAAGGTGCTGTAAAATATCCCACTAAGGTTGCATAGGCTATAAGTTGTCCTATCGTTAACCCTCCTTGCTTCACACTATAACTTCCAATCACGTAAATCATTAAAGGGAAAATCAAGTTTAAGGTTGAGGAAAAACTATTCATCAAATTACTAATTCGAGTTTTTCCCTTGAATCTTTCTATTAACTTACTATAAGAATTTTGTAAATTTGATTTAACTGCATTATCCATCCCCATACATTTTATTTCCATTATATTCTCCAGAGTATCTATCAGTTCTCCCTGTATTGTACTCTGTGAGTATATATACTCTTTCGTCTTTATGAGATTTTTACCATTTAATAAAATCATTATGGCGATCTGTATAATAGAAACAACTAGAACAAATGCAGTCAAATATGGAGATATACTGGTCATAACAGCTAAACATACCAAGGATGTAATCCCTTGGATTATAATGTTTATAAATCCATTGGTAAGAATGTCGTTCAACTGATTTATACTATTGAAACGGTTCCCTATGTCACCTGCGGAATGCCATTCAAAAAAACTTACATCCAAACGGAAAATTTTATGAATCATATTAGAAATCATTGTTTTAAAAAGTTTCATGTTAATATTCAATAAAATTTTCTGTCTTAGTAAGCTCAATACAAAATGGGCACACATAATCAGAAGAACTAAAAGTGTAATTTTCCATATATGAATTGTAATATGGGCAGAAGATAAACTATCTATTACTTTTTGCACAACCATTGGAACAGCTAATGTAATAAGTTGACACATAAGCATCAACATAATTGCAATCATAAATTGAGAGAATTTTACCTCTATTTTAAATTTGGTTTTTTTTATTTTCTTAATATTTCTACTTGGAATAACGGATACAAGAATATCCTTGTATCCGTTTTTTAATTCTAAAAAATCGACAACTCTTTTTCCATTTGCTGGATCAAACAGAATATATTTTCCTTTCTTCTTAGTTTTATCAACTACCACATAGTGGGAATCATTACACAAAATGGCTGGAAGATACTCTATTAAGTTTTTTTCTTCATGATTATACTGGTATGCAGCAAATTTAAATCCATACTTTTCTGCTAATTCTTTCATTTGAGCTAAGGTCATACCGTCTCTGCCAATCTGAATCTCTGCCCCTATGTCCACGATATCACTTTTACACCCGTAATAATTAAGAATCATTGTCAGACATGCTATGCCACAATCCATGCTTCCTAGCTGTGAAACATAATGCACTTTTTTTTGAAACATCAAGTTCCTCCCTTTGTTAAATATTACTTAGCAATTACGCTCCTAAATCTCCAGAGCCAAAATGCATGGTAATTCTGGGTACAAATCTCTTAATAGAGAGTATCCCATTCCTGAGATTCCTGTCATAAATCCTGGTATCTTATACCCATGCAAATAAGACCTTGCACAATCGTAATTTTCATTTATAATATCCATAGCAATTTGTGTTCTCGCAGACAACATCATATGTCTTACTTCTTCATCATTACATTCTTTTGAATATTCAAGTAATATTTCTGTATTCCCCAAATTCCCATGACATAGACAGTCATTATCTGTAAATCCATACATTTTTGTCGCAAATAGTGCACGTTCAATATCACATTGTACTGTTATATAATCACTACTGTCTTTAACCAGGTTATACATCTTACTTCTTGCCAATAAAATCCCTGGTGCCCCATGACACCATGCTGCCATGCATCTATTATCAGAGTTTTCTTCTTTTTTTGCCTCCTCCCGATTGTCTAACCAATTATTATATTTATCAGAATACATGGTATTTTCATATATTAATCCAGAGTGTATTGCCTTTTGATATTCAATATGAAATTGCTCATTATTTAACTTTGTAAGAGCATAAATTATACCTGTAATTCCATGTGACAGCCCAGATAAGCTCTGCCCGTTTCCGCAGCACCACTTACCCTTATTCTGATTTTTTATAAGAATGTTCCCTGCTTCGCACGCCAATTGCAAATATATATCCTTTTGAGCTAAGTGATAAAGATTAAGAAGAACAATAACGGCACCTGCATTACCATAAATCAGATCATTATTTTCATCTGCTTTCAATGCATACTCTAAAATTTTGCAATGTTTTTCTGCATATTCTAAATATTTTTGTTTTCCTGTTATCTTATATAAAACTTCGTATACATATATAACAGAAGCTTCCCCCGCATAAGCACCGCTACTTTCCTTTTCTAAATCCGTGGATCGTTCCAACATATCATCGGTATATTGAAACATCATGGTCTCAAATGCTTTGCAGGCTGCTGACAAATCCACATCAAAATCTGATTGCTGTAGTGCATTATAAAAAAGGGCAATTCCTCCTAATCCTTCATATAAATAAACCCCTAATGGTTGGATATTCCAAGAAGAATTTTCAGAATTTCCAATAGATGTTATTCCTATCCAATTTATATCCTGCCCATCATCACCATAAAAAGCTTTTTGCTCTAATGTATGTAAAATTTTTAATATGGCATTTTTTTTATATTCCTTTTGTCCATGTTCATTATCGCTTCTACTTATACAAAGTTCATTTATATCTTTTTTAGGTTTCTCAACTTTTACATCATTCAAATCTGTTAAAATTATTTTTATAAATCTAATCTGTTCTTCTCTATCTTTCTTGCCCATAGAACAGATCTTATTTCTAAGATGTTGAATACTAGACTCAGCAAAATAGTTCTTCACCACTTCCCCTTCTGATCCATAAAGATCTTCTTTTGAAGTATTGCTATAAAAATATGGAATATCCATATTCAGCATATCCTTTATTTCCAGTTTTGCAATTTCCATATTCCCTTGCATCTGTTCCACATTTTTTAACACTGCACACAAAAATAGTTGCCTATCTTTCGCATCTTGAAGAAAATCCGGATTGTATGATGTGTGCAATAGCATGGAATACCGCTGAGTATCTTGGACTAAATGCCTAACTTCAATATTTTCAAATATCGAAACATAGTTTAATATAAGCTTCTTATTGTCCAAACAAAATGTATATGCGTCAAAAAAACCTTCGCATATCTCATCTATATACTGATTAGGTTCTTTTACCTTTTCCCCCAGTCTCAGTAAATTATTACTAGCTTGAGTAATAGGTCTTTCATATTCATAATGCATATTTGATGTCCCAGCATTTTTTAATCTTGGAATCAGTATTGGATATTGCTCTCCCTCTTGGCCATTAAGAGCACTCATATTTATACCTTTTCCATTTTTAGTGTATTTATAAAAAGGCAGTACTCCAGAATACAACACTGATTCATGTATCTTATCGTAAATTTTTTCTCTACCTGATTTTTTCTTTTTCTCCCTTTTATTATCTAAGACAGTCTCGGCATCTACAACAACCGGATATCCCCCATTAGCAATAAGATTTTCAGTATGTATATCATTGACATTTAATATATAATTGCAAAAAACAAGCACTCCTATCCGATAATAATAATTCCTGACTTCAGCCTCACTGTTACAAGGAAGATTAACTACAAATTCTTCCCATCCATAGTCCCCACAATCTAAAATCAAAAATTGCTTAAAGTCCTTTTTACAATTGGAAGAAATAAACTCCAAAAATGACTGATATGCTTTCTCCACCTTCAGTCCGTGTGGTTTATAAACTATTTTTCTTCCATCTTGAAACTGAATTAAAAAAACACTATTTCCTTTCTTATGTGAATCTGAACCACTCGTTCTTATGTTTTTTACTTCAGTCCAGCCCTTTTTCCCACCAAATTTATCTTCTAAAAGTAAAGTATCCTTTTCCATTCTTTCCTGCAATAATATATAATTATTTGCCAAATTTTCCATTAATTCTATCAGCATTCTTTTAAGACCTGGATATATGGAAAATAATTCTTTTATATACTTATCATTACCAAGAAATCTCTGATTATAGTCTTTATATTCTTCTGCTTCATCATTTCCTCTAAGTTCTCCTTGTTCTTTTGCTAAATACATTTCAAAAATAAGAGTGCTTAAAGAAACATCTAAAATCCTTTCCGCTAAATTTTTCAAAAAACAGTCCTGAACTACTTTAACAATATATCCTTTTCTACTCTTTCTTTCTAAAACCCGTTTCCCATATCCCAGAAACCTGAGAACAAATTGATCAAATAATACTTTTGTTCCTTTTTTAGTCAAATAGGATATAGCCTTCTCATTACACATATCAGAATATTCCTGATTTAACGTTGCAAAGCTAATATATTTATGATTTAACGAATACTCTGAAAATAATATCTGCTCTATAGAAACCCCATAAGCCTTATCTATTAATTCAATAACATCTTTACCTAAAATGTTATTCCAATATTCTAATATTTGAGTATCTTTGATTGGAACATCCTTATAATAATTTCTTTCATAAAAATAGGAATTATTGTCACAATTATTTTTATCCATAATAATCTCCTCCATTACGTAAAAAATTTTGAATTTGCATATGATATCTATGCATAGAAGCCAAACCTATTCATTCAGTAGTCATCATACCTGTGGTTTCATACCACTCTCATAAACTAACAGCAAACAAACATAATTGTTCCCCAGTTACATTCTTTTGTTGATGTACAGAACTGAGAGCCATCGGAAACTCTTGGTTCACCAGCACCTGCGGAAAAATTGTTTAAATCCGCCTCTTTAATTTCCTTCATTACATTTCCTGCCGGATTCATAAAATTTTCTGGTCTTGTCATTGGATTTCTATAATTTTTCTTCATAAGGCACGCTCCTAACTGCTTCTTGCATAGATACCATATGTAAATTCAAAATGTCTATATCTATACGATTTAATTTTTCACAAAATACTGCAGGAATACAGAACCCTTCAGGTTCATCCTAAGATATTTATTTTTTCATTTCTCATTTCCTTAAAAGGTTCTGTTAAGTTCACTTGACTAGCAGTATGTATTTTCTCTTCTCCTTCCTTACAAACATATATTAAAATTGTTTATGATTATGATTACGGACAACATTTCTTTACATTCAATCCACCATTTTTTACCACCCTTTCCGTCTTGTTTGTTTTACCTTTACTTTTCTTTTTGATTTCATATAAACATTCTTTTTGGTTCTGTTTAGCATTTGAAACAATAGTATGGAAACCACCAAAACCCCAATTATAGACATCGCCGCAGGAGGAATTTTATATGTTATTCCATATTCGCTTCCGCATTTAGGATCAACAAGTATCATTGCAGCCTTGATTGGAAACCAATTAAGCATACTTCCTTCCATTGTTGCAAAATATCCGTAGATGAATGCAACGGCAACTCCCAGCAATGATTTTCCTTCTGCAAAAGCACAAACAATAATAATGGGAAGTACTGATATATACACCAATATGTCAGATACAATAATCTGAGCGGCTGACATCAGCATCATATGAATATTCATTCCAGAAAATCCTAAAAAAGCATTAAAACATATTGACAAAAGAGCGTTAAAAATACTAAATACTATAGTTAAAAATAAAAGCAGCCAAAATTTAGCAATAAGTAACTTTTTATATGAAATAGGTACTGTTAAAATAGATTTTAATGTATCATCTGTTGTTTCTCTGGAAATAATGTACACAGCGACTAATGTAATAATAATCGGGAAAAATAATGTACAATTACTAATAATTACCTGCTGTATAAAATACTGAAAATCCCATACTTTATTTGTGCTTGCAATTGAATAAAAGCAACTCATTAACACAGATAGCGACATCATAACTAATCCAGCTTTTACAACTGAATATCTTTTAATTTTTAATAACTCTGTTGATATAATATTTCCCATTTAAATTACCTCGTCCATTTTTTATAAAATCTAATCATAAGCATTAAAGATAAGAACAATGTTACTCCTAATACCAAAAATGCATAAAGATCTGACGGAAACATAATATATGCTTCTTTTGACAAATTATCTTTTATTACATGATCTACCAGTTTACCGCTTGTCCAGTCCATCGCACATATAACTGGAAATAGATTTAGAAATTTTGCGGTACCTTTCACTGCCATTGTTTCAAATAAACCGATAATTCCCCAATTTAGAATCGAATAAAAAAATGCCAACAATGTAGACACTAAATAGGATTTATTAAAATATACTATTATAACCACAATAGGAAGTGACGCTATCGTTATCACAAGCCCAAATATAATACTAAATCCTAGCTTGTATGCTAAATCATATATAATACCAACCTTCAATATCCATGAAAAGAATATTGTAAATGATACACTCGTCAGGCTAAAAAGAGTTCCATATATAAAAAGTACACAGATCTTTGCAAGGATCATTTTGGTAATTGTCACGGGCACTGTTTTAATATTTTTAAATGTATCATTATCTCGTTCCATAAAGAACAAGATTGTCGCAAGCATTCCTATTAAACAAGGTGCAAGGAATACAAGACCATAGCCCTGTGTCATAGTAAAGGATAAATCAAACCTCATTTTCAAATAATGTGTGCTCAGATCACCAGACATCCCGTTCTTAGTTGTCATAACCACAATTAAGGGGAAAAAACATGATAATACAATCAGCATGAGCGTGATTTTCCTTCTTTTCAATTTTGTAAACTCACATCTGACTAAATCAAGCAATTCCTTCCCCTCCTGTCACTTTTTTAAAATAGTCCTCTAAAGTATCTTCACACAAATGAGCGTCCATCACGTCTACTCCTTCTTGAACAAAGGAACGAACTATATCTGGTATTGATATACTGAGATTATACACATTTATATCTTGGTTTCCTGATACCTTAAAATTTGATTCTTTATAATACACTGACAGTATTCTTGCTGCTTGGGCATTATCAGAAACCTTGAAGTGTATATATTTTCCATTTTTTTCTTCTAATTCCTTCATACTTCCCTCTTCAATGAGTACGCCTTTATCAATGATACCAATATCGTCTGCTAAAACAGCAATTTCTGAAAGTATATGGCTAGAGATCAATATAGTTTTCCCTCTATTTTTAGATAAATCTTCTATAAATGTTCTTATTTCTGCGATTCCTATCGGATCTAAGCCATTAATTGGTTCATCCAAAATTAATATTTCTGGATCATGCATTACCGCTAATGCTATAGCTAATCGCTGTTTCATTCCTAATGAATACTGCGAATATAACTTTTTATCTTTATATGGTAAATTAACAAGTTTTAATGCCTGTTCGATAGCATCAGTTCTTGGGATTCCTCTCAATTTCGCAAAAATTCTAAGATTTTCCGTACCTGTCAAATTAGGGTAAAATCCAGGACTTTCAATCAGTGATCCTATTCGAGGTAATATTTTTTTCTCTTCAAGCCTTATATCTCTATTAAAAATACGTATGGAACCTGATGTCGGTTCTATGAGGTTTAGCAGCATTTTCATAGTTGTGGTTTTTCCAGCTCCATTTCTCCCTAAAAGTCCATATATCTTTCCCTTTCTTACATGCATATTTAGATTGGAAACACTTTTCTGTTCTCCATATGTTTTAGTTAAATCACGTGTTTGTATAATGTATTGTGACATTTGGTTTTTCTCCTTTCAGAATCTTCTATGTTTTACAGTATAATATATTTTTCTGACAGGAACCTGACAGAAACCTGACAAGAACCTTGTAATTTATTTAATACGAAAAAGATGATACTCGAACGTATCATCTTTTTTGTTACCTTTGTATAACTGAAAATTCAATACAAAATACTGTTCCTTTACCCGGTTCACTAAATGCACTAATTGTCCCACCCATTTTCTCTAGCAATAATTTTGAAATATTTAATCCCAGTCCATTCCCTTTTCCGGATCTTCCTTTATTACACCGGTATAATCTTTCAAAAATATAATTCAAATCTTCCTTTGCTATCCCTATCCCATCATCACCTATCTCGAGTCTAAATTTACCATTCCCCTCTGATGCTGTTATTGATATGTTTGCTGCTTTGCTATGAGTAAAAATATTCTGCACAATATTATTTATAGCCCTCATATAACAATCCTCATCAATCTCAACAATTATAGCTTTCTCAGGAATTTCTATATTATATCCTATTCGATGTTCTTCTATTATAGGGATCCAATCCAAAAAAATCCTTCTGGTTTCTTCAGTAATGTCAACTGCTTTTATTTCCAACTGTTCCTCATCTGAATTAATCCTAAACCACTCGAATAACACTTCGATATATTTTTTTAAGTCATACGCCTTTTCTTTCGCTAGTCTTAGATATTGTTCCTCTTTATCTGAACTTACCAGTTTTAAATCTAGAGCGTCCAAATACCCTATTAAGGTTGTCATGGGTGTTCTGACATCATGTGATAAACTTGTCATGAGTTGCTTATTTGCTTCCAACTCTATGTTACTCTCTTCGATCCTTTTTTCATATTTATACAATATAGAATTTACTCTAAATCCAACTTGATCTATCCTATTATTTTTTTTCAATAGAAACTTTTGTTTGCTTTGACCTTTCTCTATTTCTAAAAGTATTTGATTGAACTCTTTTAGTCTTCTATTAATTTTAAACACATAAAGTGTCAATCCCAAATTATAAAATAAAAGTATGACTAGCACCACATAAAATAATTTCATTTATCTCATAACTCCTTATTGAATCTATATCCAAGACCTCTTACAGTCTGAATATACGAATTTTCTGCTGTTCGCTCTATTTTCTTTCTCAATCTGCTAATAACTGCCATTATGTTATCATCATCATATACATACTCTTCGTTCCAAACATTTTCGTATATTTGTTTCTTCGTGAGAATTTTTCCTTGATTTTTTGCAAGATATATAAGTACATCATATTCTTTTGCAGATAATTTAAGCTCTTCACCAGACAATTCTACTATGCCACTTTCTAAGTCAATTCTTAAATCGCCATATTTCAAAATTGCTTTACTAGCCATATTATTTAAACGTGTGTAACGTCTTATTAGAGATAATACTCTTGCAAAAAACTCTTCCATTTCAAAAGGTTTTGTCAAATAATCATCAGCTCCCGCCCGCAACCCTTTTACTTTTGAGGTGCTGTCATCTTTCGCTGTAAGCATTAGTATTGGTACATTACTCATGTCTCGTATTCTTTCTAAAACTTCAAAACCACTGATTCCTGGCATCATCACATCCAATACAACTAATTGATATTCCTTATCTTTTACTGATTTTATCCCATCAAAACCGTTGCATGAAATATCTGCACAAATATTTTCTTGCAAAAGACTCTCTTGCAAGAGTGTACATAAATCCCTATCATCATCAATAATTATAATATCTTTTCTCATCTCAAGCCTCCAGTAATATGTATATCTCTTCAAATTGATTGCAACAATTATATTGGTAATTATTTTATCACTATATTAACCGTTTGTATCTTACAATATTCTTGTAATTCATATATCGAACCATTTTGGCTAACTCTTTATATATCAAATTTTTATTTCTTCATCTCAACTTGACAAACCTCTACAATTAAAAAAAATTCACCCATACTAGAATAATCTGACAACGATTCCAGGTAGGGGAACATATTCTGGTCCGAATCTTAACTATCCCGGGAGATTCCCCAGAAACGCTCTCCATCCATGCAGATGTAAAAAGCGTGGAAGGCAACACCAGCAAAGAAAATCTGAAAAGTTGTCGGGTACAGGGAAAATATGCCGGAACGGTGGAAGACATCCACAAAGGAACTGTTTTTGTCCGGTTAGAATTGGGCGTCAACGCCATTGCTCACAGTTGCTACGACAGCCGCACCGTTGGGAAGAAAGATAAGGTGTCCTTTGTTGTGACACATATTGATGAAGAACGGAATGTTGCAGTGGGGATTATCACTCGTATTATTAAACAGAGTATTTAACAGTCCATAATGTGAAAGGTAGGAAATCAACTGAACGCTTTCCTACCTTTTCTGTTATCTTTTCTCACCCTCATACTCAATTTTCAAACCAAAAATATATTGCAGTTTATGAAGCAAAAGAACAAATACAATGCCCATATATTAATTTATAAAATTCTTTTATTAGTAGATATACTCTATTTTATTCTATCTATCAGACTCTCTCTCTTGTAAAAATTAATAATTATATAGGCAAATATCATTTGAACAATAATAAGTATTGAAAAATATACCGTCATTTCTTTAAATGGGAAGTGATATATCACTTTTCCAAAAACACTAAAGGAACTAAATACATTACACAGTATAATCCCAAAAATAGTTCCAAAAATCAAAGAAATTGAAATCGAACCAACGGAATATAAGATTCCCTCTTTTACTACTATAGATGATAATTGTTTATCAGTTAGACCTACACATTGTAGCATTCCATATTCTCGTTTACGTGTTGCCATATTTGAAAACAGCATATTTAGCAAATTAACAATACCAAAAATTCCTACAAATATAACTAAACCATAAACTGGCTTTCTATATGCATCTATCCTTTGTTTATATGAAGCAGCAACATCATCTATGGTAGTAAATTGGATAGGCATTTCATTTTGAAACATCTTTCTAATCATATCTTCTGTTTTTGAAACATTTGTATCACTTGTTGTTTTTATACTCAATTGATAAGTTAAATTTAATACATCTTTTCTTAATTCTTCCATATTAGATAAAGGCATATACACCATATTGTAGCCGCCATAATCAGCACCATTTTCTACAATTCCTACAACCTCATATTTTACTGGTACACCCTCGCTATCTAAAATATTAATTGTATCACCAATTTTAACTTCCCAATCCCATAAAGTTTCCCACTCACTTGCTTCCGAAACTACAATTCCATTTTTCTGTTGCATTTTCTTAAAATCTATTTCACCATCTACTAAAAATTTCTTTAAATTAGTAATATCCCCCGATTGTATTCCGTCCACAACAAAAATATCTGTATCGCCATTCGGTAATGTTATGTCACAAACTGTTCCTTTATACTGTTTAATTGATTCGACAGCTTGCATATCCTCTAATTTTTTTAGCAACTCTTGATTTAAAATATTATTTTTTTGTAAATCAAAATATTGTTTACTCGTATAAGACTGTGGTCCGTATGTTCCAAGTTCAATTTTTATTTCACCATTTGGCATTGATTTTTTTGCCATATTATATGGATCAATAGAATTTAAGTAGGAAGAGCTAGCCATAAGAACTATTCCACAAATTCCTAAAGAAAGTATTGTTAAAAACGTTTTTTTCTTATTACGCTGCACACTTAACAATGCTAATCTCCACAATGTAATTTTTTTATATGAATGTTTCCTATTTATATTTACCTCTGTATCTGCAAAATATCGTAATGCTTCTATTGGAGAGGCTGCAGATGCTATTTTTGCTGGTTTATAAAGAGATAACATTACAACAAAATAAACAAACGCACTCGCCATACCTGATATTAAAATAGTATTCACTAAATACCATCCTTTTGGTTGAATAAAGTAAGCTATAATACCCCCAAAAACACATCCCCAAAAACAACCTTTTAGAGTTAAAACATTCCCTTCTATTTTTATTATTTTTCTGATTTGCTTTTTAGTCATACCCAATGTTCTCATCTGTCCATATTTTCCAATTCTCTCCAAAACAGAAACAAAAAATATACTATAAATAACTATACTTGATATAATTGCAATGACTAAACTCACGCCCAAAATAACACTTATATATTGAATACTTTTCTGACTAATAAGAGAAAAATAATAAGATGAATAAACAATGCTATCCTTTGGTACATCTAATTGTTGTGCTATTTTATCAATTTCACTCTTTATTCCGGCTTCGTTCCAGCCTTGAGTATCGTTAATTTTAAAATATATGCTATATAAAGCCCCTGGCATTTTTCTTTCAATCAATTTATCAGATACATATATCGAATGTGTATCTGCAGTACTCTGCATAGGTAAAATTCCTGCAATAACATAGCTTTCTTTTCCATCTCCTAAATCTATCTCTATAGAATCACCTATTTTGGCCTTTGATTGAACCTCTTCTAAATATGAATCAGTTACTACAACTTCTTTTTCCATTTCAGGTAATTTCCCCTTTAATTCGGGATATCTTCCTAACTTTAGTAACGACTCTGTCATTGTTCTTATAGTAATTTTATAAGTCCCCTGGTTTAATGTCCCCAGTGTTCTAGTTTCTCCCATTTCAACATTCTTCATGGCTTTCATTTTATTGACAACCTTAGAATTAACATCCATAAATGTCGCTTGATACCGACCTTCAGCATCTTGAATTGAAAAACGTTGTGTTTGTACAAAATAAAGTGTTACCACTATAATTAATGCTGTTGACAATATTATCGTTAAAATGCCACAAAACTTCTTTAACCTCACACTATTCAAATCCTGTCTTGCTAAATGCCCTATTACCTTTTTTTCATTATTGCCTTTCATTTTTCCTACCTCAATTCTATATAAATTTACGAAAAATCCCATTTTCAAAACCAAATTCTGATTTTGAAAATGGGTTTTTCCTAGCACATCTTACTGCTCTGGTGATAACCAATAAGTACCGTCTAAGCAATCAGTTAAGCAATCTTTTCTCAGTTTACCGTAGCAAATAATGACGAGATCATACGCATTAACTTCTGCCTCTGTTAATTCCTTATTCTCTTTATGTTCCAGCATTTTGACTCCTCCTTTCATTAAAAATTTATATAAATAGTTTTCACTAATTATATACATATCACAAAAATTGCTGATACTCTTCCTCTTCACAAAATTTTATAAATCTTTCCAAATTTATTGCTATATTTTCATTTTTATCAAATATAAACATGCTATATATAAACATAATTTTTCTTAATGTGCAGTCAGAATCTACTCCTTCTTCTATAAGTGCTGGACACATTCCTCCACAAACACAATTAAATTTGCAAGTCTTACATTTTTCATTAGGCATATAAAATAACTTTTCCACATTGTCATTAGACAATATTTTTTCGATCGATTGCTCTATATCCGTCTCTTGTTCTATACTGCCTATTCGATATTTTTCTTTAACCAGAGAATGACACAAATATATATTTCCATCAGGGAAAAAAGCAGCCATTTTTCCAAATGCTGAACATGGATGGCTCAATTCTACCGCATGAAAAAGATTTCCGGCAAAACGTTTATTCGTATAGCCCTTTTCTATGATATATTTAGCAAAATAGCAGTATACCTTTAACCTTTCTTGATAATTTAATAATGGATAACCTCTATCTGCTGCACTCCCTGCATAATCTACAAAATGCAACAAAAAATCAGCATCGTAATATGCAGCCATATCTATGATTTCTCGAAGCAACATCTTTTCCTTTTCATTCTGATATGTAAATGTTAACACTACATCTATTTTGTATTTATTCAATAAAGCAATCTTTTCTTTTAATTGCTCAGTATTTTTATAATGGGCTGTACTAATTTCTATGGAATTAATAATTCCATTAAGGCTTTTAATAGTCTTTTCTGTTAATAGAGTCGCATTTGTCTGAACAATTATTTTTGTATTAATATTTTCCTTCAACTCTTTAAGAATATCTAGTATGTCCTCTAGGACAAACGGTTCCCCACCACTGACTATTAACTTTCTAGGGTTAGCCTTCCTAATTTTATCAATTACATGTTCTTTTACTTCAAGTTGAGACAATTTCTCTTTTTTGATATCCTTATTATTAGAACGCATAGCACAAAATTCACAGTTCAGATTGCAATAATCCGTAACAAATAGATAAATTGTATTCATCTGTTTTTTATTCTCAGGAAATGTCACATCATATTTCTTTCGCATTTTTGAAATTCCATCTATAATTTCCCGAATCTTTATGTCACCCTCTTCTTCAAATTCTTTTTTCTTCATTTTAAAACAAATATTTTTTTCTCTTTGGATAATTAGAACATATTCTCCAATTTCCACCACCCTATATTTATATCCCATACTACAACTCTCTCCTATAATGCTTTCGAAGCATTGCTACTTGTTCTTCACTATATTTTTCTCGAAATATATTGTTTACATGTCGAGTAAGTTCACAGTTAATTTCAGAAGGTATATAACAATTTCCTGTATTTTCGTAATTTCCAAATAAACAACTGCAAATTCTACATTTATTTTCTTTATACTCTTTACACTGTAAACATCTCGTATTTTGCGTTTTCTCTATTTTAATAATTTTTCTTATATACTCTGCATCTAACCCCTTGTCTACACTTCCTATCATATATTTTTTCCCAGTTTCTATACAAGGATATAACTCTCCTTTCACTGTTACAAATAACGAAACCAATCCTGCTTTACAAGGGAAAAAAGGCAAATAATCTGCTACAAAGCCTTCTAACATATCATTATAAAATTTCCATACCCATAGTTGTCCTCTATTTCTAGAAGAAATGTAATACTCAAATGCCTCATCAATTTGCTGAAACAAACAAATTTTATCTTCCTTATTCCATTTCTGATAGGCATTTATCTCCGTTTCTATATATCGAAATCCCAATTCATGTAAATGCCTAAATGAAGCTGAAAATTTAGTATACGTATTAGTATTAATAAGTTGTGCTGCATGTACAGCAATTCCTGTCATTTTCTCAAATTCTTCTTTGTATACAAGTTTTTCTTTAACTTCACTATAACTTCCAACACCATTCACAAATTTCCTGTTTTCATTATGAACATCCTCTAAACCATCTATGCTAATTTTGAATCGTACTCTTTTTTCAATCATAAATTCTATAATCTCTGTTGTAAATACAGTTCCATTTGTAGTGGTACTATAAAAAATATTTAATCCAATTTGTTCGTTTTTCTTTTCTATATAAAAAATAATCTCTTTCAAAAGCCCGAAAGCAAGCAAAGGTTCTCCACCAATAAAATACACACTTAAAGTTTTATCTTTCTGCTTGATGGCCTCACGCATAGCTATATCTATTGCCAATTGTGCTGTTTTCCATTTCATATTCACTTTTTCTTTATTTTCCACGTAGCAATATGAACAATTCAAATTACATCTTTTAGTAATTTCTAATGTTAATGAATACATTTACTCTCCTATCATCTACTAAAAATATAGCTGTTCTATTAAAATTCCTTTCTCAGTCAAAAACCTGTATCTATCATAATACCCCAAAAAAGGATATCGAATATAACAGTGCTTATAAGCATCACGGATATCATATACAAAATTTAGCAAATCCTTTTTAGCTGACATAAAATCGCTATATTTATCAATATCTATAAACAACTTATCGTAATAACCAACTATTTTTTGTGCTTCTAAATTATTTATGTCTATAATATGAACTTTAGAAAAACATTGTTTGATAAATTCTTTTTGCCTCTGGTTATCACTCCTATTAGTTACCAAAATTGCATTTTCAGAATTATTCTGTTTAACGCTACTTATCTGGTTCAGACTAGAAGACATTATTAAATCAACTATATCTTCAATCCCCAGATTTTTGTTTTCTCTAAAACAACTTATTATTCCCGTAAGTTTCGCTGTATACCAACTATTGCCTTGCATCAAATGTTCTTGATCTAACTGTTTAAACGAAACATAAGTCTTATTATTCAATAATAAATTCTGATTTCCACTCCTTTTGAGAATAACATTTCCGTCAAACTCACGCCTAATACCAATAACATTATCATACGATGCAGGATATGCAGTTTGGTTATTATTTGCATGTGCTGCCACTATTGGCACTGGACTTTTTTTACATAAATCATACAGCTCTTTTGAGAATGGAATCTCTACTCCTAAACTAATATTAATAATATCTACATTTTTTTCAATTAATGCTTCCAAACTTCTGTAAAGTAGTTCTCCCTCATTCCCAGCATTGCCACCTATTATATTATAAAGTAATATCTCAGACGTAGGATTTTCCAACAAAATACATGCACATACATATTCCGCATGAGAAAATGGGAAATTTTTATTTTTAATGCAATATCCTGGATTCATTCTTTTTATTTCTATCTTTTTGCCATAAAAAAACGGGTGTTGAAATATGGCATCTGAATCAATCACACCAATCCTCATTATACTCATTCCCCCTTTCATTTTAGATCTTATTCCATACGTTCATTCTCTTTTTTAAAATTCATATTCACATAAACATAAATCCTAATCCCCGAAGCTATATCCCAGTATCAATCTATATGCTTATTTTTTATGTTCAACTATCTAAGACATTTTCAATATACCCTTATTCTTTTTTTTAGTAATATTTTTTGTCTACATTGTCTTTTTTCTTTCCTCGTTGGCGCATACTATTCCTTTTTATGTCCCAACTTGGCACACTTCTGCGATTTACAGGGAAATCTACCCATGTTAGAATGATACTGTCAAAATTATATGTAGCGAAAACGTAGCTTTCCAGGGAATGCCTCTTCTCTGGTACAAGCTGCGTTTTTTAGTGCATGGAAAGGAGTATCACAACTAAATATAGAATAAGCGTTCCTCCGTATTGACCGGATTGAAGCTTTTATGAGGCAGGAAAACTATAAGCCAGGGCAAAGTGAAAGATCTCACTTTGCCCTCTTTTTATGAAGGAGGTTCATTTACTTGAAAAACCATGTACACAAAGAAGCCCCACCGGGCATGAAACATCATCGGAACTATGGAAAATATCTCTATACTGCCTTCCTCGCTTTCACTCTGATTGCCTGTAATGTACAACCCGTTATGGCTGCTACCATCTGGGACAAAGCTTCAGAAATCATGAAAGACGTATATAACCAGATTATTCTGATTTCCACCATTGCGGCTGTTGTAACTGCATCGGTTGCTTTGCTCTTGATGAATTTTTCCAAATCTGGAAAAACCGTGGATGAATCCAGGGCATGGCTCAAACGAATCATCATTACATGGGCGATTCTCAATGGTCTGGGATTTATCATGGCTTACATTACACCGTTCTTTGCCGGCGGGCAGTGGAATGGATAATGCAGATAAGGAGGTGGCTCTGTCATGGGAATACTTGACGGAATTGTAGAATGGATTGCCGAACAGGTCATGAACATTCTGGATTTGATTACTACTTCTGTTCTGGGTGCACTGGGATGTTCCATGGATACTTTTCTCCGTTATTTTCCAGCAGCGGAAACAATGTACCAGATTTTTCTGGCACTGGCTATCGGACTCATCCTTTTAAACTGGGTTTGGCAGCTTTTTAAGAATTATTTTATGGGGACAGGGATTGATGCTGAAGATCCAATCAAATTATCACTGCGGACATTTATGTTCCTTTTCCTGACATTCTATGCCAAGGACATCGTGGATCTTCTATTGAATATTGCAGGAACCCCGTATAGCTGGATTCTGACTGAAGATCTTCCACCACTGGAATTTGCCAAATTCAATTCTGTGATCACAGTAATCCTGGGGGTATGTGCCAATGGTGCTGTTGCCATTGTTGCCCTCATACTGGTACTGATCCTTGCCTGGAATTACATCAAGCTGCTTTTTGAAGCTGCGGAACGTTACATACTACTTGGAGTTCTGGTCTACACCGCACCTGTTGCGTTTTCCACGGGTGCTTCCCAGGCTACCGGAAATGTTTTTAAGAGCTGGTGCCGTATGCTCGGCGGACAGTTCTTTTTGCTTTTAATGAACGCCTGGTGTTTGCGGCTGTTTACTTCCATGGTCGGAACATTCCTTGCAAACCCTTTATCACTCTAGGAAGGAGGAGATTATGAAACATAAGAAAACACTGCTCTGCAGCCTGCTATTGATTTCTTGTCTGATTCTTGTAACTTCCATGCCGGTCTTTGCCGCTGAACTTACAGAAGCAGAGGTGCAGCAAGCTGTAGATGCACAGGGAAAAGAAACGGTCACCGGTAATGTCTTTATCTGGTTTCTGTGTGCCATTGCTTTTTTGAAGGTTTCTCAAAAGATTGACAGCTTTATGGCAAGTCTGGGAGTCAATGTTGGAAATACTGGTGGAAATATGATGGCTGAACTTTTAATCGCCGGAAGAGGTCTTGCAAGTTCCTTTCGAGGGCATGGAGGTGGAAGCCATAGTAGTTCCCATTCTTCCTCTCCCGGAAGTGCTGCAGTACAAAGTTCTTTCCTTTCCGGAGGATTAGCCGGAGCCGTTGGAAGGCAGACAGAGCGTTCTGCGGTAAATGCAGCCACCGGATATACCGAAGGACCAAGTATCGGAAATGCACTCTATCAGTCTTCCCTTGAAAAGGGCGGAGATTTTGCCAATAACGTTATCAGCAATATTGCTCAGGGAAACTATGGTCAAGTTGGCTCGATCAAAGGTGATGGGGCTGTTTCTGCATTTCAATCCTACATGGGAATTCAAAATGAAGATAAAACAGATCATTCCTATACCAATGTTGAAATTGGCGGCGGCAGGATAACAGGAGTTGAGTCCGGTTCCAATGGAGACAGCCGGGAATTTGCTATGTACCATGCCGATCAATATACGGCTCCTACCCATGGAACCTATGAAACTGTTCAATCTGTAGACGGAGCTACCTGGTACAAACAGTATGCTGAAAATACGGTATCCAAAATTCCTTATGATGCTGGCGATGGAAAGATAGCCTACAACGAATCCATTGTCCAAAAGCTTCCTCCTACTCCTCCAAGAAAGGATCGGATTTAGTGATGGATACAGAACGCTCTGGACTTGACGAAGCAATGGATGTAGGCTCCAGTACCATTTCTCACCTAAAGTCCTTAAAAACAGCAGCCACTTTCTCCAAAGCAGGATATGGTGCAGCCCTTGGCGGGCCTTTTTCAGCAGCGATTGGAGCAGTCATAGCCAACCGGAATCAGTTCGCTAAAATTCTCCTTGTTATTCTCGCCATACTGCTGCTTCCGGTTTTATTTATTGTGATGCTCCCTGGTCTGATCTTTGGAAGTCTGACCGAACAAAGCGATGTACTGAACAGCAACTCTATGATCAGTGAAAACATCCGTGCTTCCCGTGAAGCCATCGTTGAAGTGTTAGAAGAAAGCCATGAAGACATTCTGGCAGAGATCCATGCAGCAATTTCCCGTCTTCCACAAGGTGATACTGCATCCATCAATGACCCCTATACATACAGCATCTCCGTCAATGCCAATCTGCTGATTTCACAATTTTGTGCCAGCCAGGATGACTATAAAAACATCAACCTAAACCAATTAAAGAAACTCATCCGTGAAAACAAAGAAGGACTTTTTTCTTATGATGTAGCAACCGAGACAGTTACCATGGAAGTTACCGTTGATGGCGATGCAGAAGGAGAAGCCGGCACAGAACAGGGGCAGGCACAAACACAGACGGTTACTTTTACGAAACACACCTATACCGTTGTTTATGCTGGAGATTCCTATTTTGCAGACCATGTATTCCATCTTACAGACAAGCAGAAAGAACTTGCCAAAAACTATGCCGAAAACCTGACTGCTTTCTTTGGTACTGCTTCTTCCGGCATAGTAGCTGCTATCAATCTTAGCGATGAGGTATTGTCCTACCGCCCTGCTGTAGAAAGAGCTGCTGCGAAATATGGTATGAGTGATTATGTGGATTTAATTCTGGCAGTCATGATGCAGGAATCTGGCGGACGAGGGCTGGATGTTATGCAAGCAGCGGAAGGTGGATTTAATACCCGCTATCCCCATGTGCCAAATGGGATTACAGATCCTGAATACTCCATTGAATGTGGAGTACAGGAATTAAAATATGCCCTCGACAAAGCCGGCTGTACCGGACCTACGGACTTAGACCGGATTAAACTGGCTCTTCAGGGTTACAACTACGGTTCTGCATACATTGACTGGGCAATGGAGCGTGACGGTGGTTATACCAAGGAAAATGCGATTGCCTACTCTGATATGATGTGTGCAAGACCAAGCTGGCCTTATGACCTGTATGGTGATAAAGAATATGTGGATCATGTCCTTCGGTATTACCAAATTACTGCCAGTGGTGGCAGCTATCCCGCAAACGGTATGCAGATTCCACACTATCTCCAGACAGACTATGGAAACATTCCATACGGCGGGGGTTCCATCGCCAGCAGCGGATGCGGTCCGACAAGCTTTGCTATGATTGCCAGTTATCTTACAGGCACTACCATTACACCTATTGATGCAATATCCTGGTGCGGAAATTCCTATTACAAACCAGGAGTCGGCACTTACTGGTCTTATTTCCAGGCAGCGTCCGATCATTTTGGGTGTGGGGCTGTCACACAGACCAGTGATCCCAACCAGGTACTTCAGGCTTTATCTGAAGGTCATCCGGTCATCAGTTCCCAAAGAGCTGGGCTTTTTACCAGTGGCGGACATTTTATTGTCCTTCGTGGTGTAACGGCTGGAGGTAAAGTATTAGTCAATGATCCCAATGACAGTTCCTCCAAAAACTACATCAACCGTGAATTCGATATGATGACGGAAGTGCATGCAACCGCAAATGCCTATTGGATCTTCGCTAAAAAATAAAGGAGACACTTATGAACAGAAAAAAAGCAATTCTGGCTATCTTTATGATGGCCTTTTTAATTATCATCGGATTTGTCTTTCCCTCCATCTGGAAATCCCAAAAAGGAAACAAAAAATCCGAGACAGAAAATACTCAACACGATAATAATGAAAATACCGAGACAGAACAAGCAGAAAATAACGAATCCATAAGCTTTCAGGATTTTGAAGCTTTGGAATACTTTTTCTCCAAGGAACAGGTGAAACTTTTTCAGGAAGAACTGACCTCCTATCTTAAAAACGTAAAACAGATGTCTCTAACTTCCATCCGTTTCCTTGCTGATGATACTACCTATCCCAATGCTTCTGATATTAATTTTTTGTTCCAGCTTCCGGATAAGTCCGTTCTTCCTGTGTACTACACTTCCCCTACTGGAAGATTCTTTTTCGGTGAGGAACGTACCCCTGATTCTGGAAAAGAAATCATCTATGAACGTCCGACAGATGACAAACTTCCTTCCATCACAACAGAGGAAATTGAACAGTTGCAAGAAGGAGGTTATGACGATACCTCCGTGAATTCGGAAAAAGCTGCCCCTGTCACAGAAGTTCCTGAAACTCCTTCCATGGAAGAACCAAAGGAGGTGCAGCCATGAACAATACTGAAGAACAACATCCTGTCTTCATCCCTCGCAATTTTATAGAAAAAGGGACCTTTATGGGCGGAATGTTTAAAATCCGTAATGCCATCGAAGGCGGTGTCCTGGCAATCCTGATCACCATTCCTGTTATCAATCTGCCTCTGACACTCACTGTCAGGATTATTATTCTCTGTATGACTGCTCTGCCTGCAGCTATGATTTCTCTAATTGGAATCGGTGGAGAAAGCATTACTGCGTTTTTAATGAACGCTCTGCGTTTTCTGAAAAACCGCCGGGTTATTTACCGTATGGATGTACATCCGGAGCCGAAAAAAAAGTACCGGATAAAAAAGCCCCGCAACAAAGAACCAAAAACCAAGAAACGCAAACGGCATCCAAAACAACCTGCAGAATCTTCTTCTGAAAAGAACTGCTCACAGATGTCTTCCGAAGAGGAGACAAAAGAATCCTCTGCTATTAAAAAAAAAGAACGCCGGCAGTTTGACACTTCTACAAAACGTGGAATACGCAAACAGGCTCGTGAAGACATCCGGATTCTTAAATATGAGTCCCGACAATTAAAAAAAGAACAAACCGCTGCACGTAAAAGTGCGAAAAGGCAGGCAAAACTTGAAAAACAACAGATAAAGCAGCAACTTTCGGAGGAACGAAAAAAAGAAAGAACTGCGAATAAAGCTTCCAACCAGCCTCCTGCTTCCGGGAAAAGCAAAAAGAAAAAGCGAAAAGAAATCACCTTGGAAGATTATCTTCCTATTGATAAGATTGCCAATGGTGTTATCTACACGACAGACCATCGTTATGTAAAAATCCTGGAGATTGAACCGATCAATTTCCTCTTACGCAGTGCCAGGGAACAACAGGGGATCATCTTCAGTTTCATCTCCTACCTAAAAATCAGTCCTGTGAAACTGCAGATTAAGATGATCTCCAAAAAAGCGGATATCAACAAACATCTGGAACAGTCCCGTTTGGAAATGGAACGGGAATCAGATCCTAACTGCCGGCAGTTACAAAAAGACTATATCCAATTTGTCCGGCAGTTAAGTTCCAGAGAAGCGGTTTCCAGACGTTTTTTCCTAATCTTTGAATACGAACCTTTCAATGTGAATCGGAAGGTGGAGGAAAAGGAAATCCTGGCAGCTTTGGAAACTGCTGCACAGACCGCAAAAACCTTTCTATATCAATGCGGCAACGATGTGCTGGTTCATGACAATGAAGATGAGTTTACAACCGATGTACTCTACACTTTACTGAACCGTACCAAATGTACCGAAACACCTTTGCCAAAACGGATTAACCAGGTACTTACCCGCTATATGGAATCTGGCCGTGAGCAGGAAGTGGATAACATCCATATCAATGAATTCATTGCACCAGAGTCTTTGGACTTTAAGCACAGCAACTATGTGCTGGTAAATGGCATCTACCATTCTTACCTGCTGGTGCCGTGCGATGGTTACAAAGCAAAAGTAATGCCAGGTTGGCTGTCCCTGCTTATCAATGCTGGCGAAGGAATTGACATTGACTTTTTTCTGCATAAACAGCCCAAAGATAAGATCCAGCAACGTCTTGGACAGCAAATCCGGATCAACCGTTCAAAGATCAAAGATGCCTCTGATACCAATGCGGATTTTGATGATCTGGATTCTGCCATCCGTTCCGGCTATTTCCTCAAACAGGGACTTGCTAATAATGAAGATTTCTATTACATGAATCTTTTGATTACAATTACGGCAGGTGATCTGGAAGAACTGCAATGGCGGATTCAGGAGATGAAAAAACTTCTCATCTCACAGGATATGGATCTGCGGTCTTGTTACTTCCTGCAAGAACAGGGATTTTTATCTTCCCTTCCTCTTGTAAACCTGGATAAGAAGCTCTATGAACTCTCAAAACGAAATGTCTTAACCACCGGAGCTGCCAGTTGCTATCCTTTCGTCAGCTACAGCATTTGCGATGACAACGGCATCCTATTTGGAGTAAATAAGCATAACAACTCTTTAGTGATTGCTGATATTTTTGACTCCAAACAATATAAAAACTCCAATATTGCGATTCTTGGCACTTCTGGATCCGGAAAAACCTTTACCATGCAGACTATGGCACTTCGTATGCGGCGTAAAGGAATCCAGGTATTTATCATCGCACCGTTAAAAGGTCATGAGTTTTATCGGGCTGCCAGAAATGTAGGAGGAACCTTTATCCAGATTTCTCCTGCCAGCCAAAACTGCATCAATGTCATGGAGATCCGAAAAGTAGATAACTCTGTCAATGAGCTGCTGGACGGTCCAACTTTAGACGCATCTGCCTTAGCCAGTAAGATTCAGCGTCTGCACGTTTTCTTTTCTCTGCTCATTCCAGATATGAGCCATGAGGAAAAACAGCTTTTGGACGAAGCACTGATTAAAACCTATGCAAGAAAGGGAATCACCCATAAGAATGAATCCCTCATTGATCCCAAACACCCGGAGCATTATAAAGCGATGCCAATTCTTGGAGATGTATATGATGTTTTGATGGAAACCGAAGATACCAAACGGCTGGCTCACATCCTGAACCGTCTTGTCCATGGCTCTGCTTCCTCTTTTAACCAGCAGACCAATGTAGACCTGACCAATAAATATACTGTTTTGGACATCTCAGAGCTGACCGGCTCCAGCGATCTCTTAACGGTGGGGATGTTTGTTGCTCTGGACTATGTATGGGATAAAGCCAAAGAAAACCGTACCGAAGAAAAAGCTATTTTCGTAGATGAAGTATGGCAGCTCATCGGTGCTTCCAGTAACCGCCTGGCCGCTGAATTTGTTTTGGAGATTGCCAAGATTATCCGGGCATACTCTGGTGCCGGTATTTTTGCAACCCAGGATCTTAATGACTTTTTTGCTCTGGATGACGGAAAATATGGAAAAGGCATTATCAATAACTGTAAAACCAAAATTATTCTTAACATGGAAGATGAAGAGGCACAACGTGTAAAAACCATTCTTCGTCTTTCCGAAACCGAAGTTATGAATATCACCCATTTCCAACGTGGAAACGGACTGATTTCAACAAACAACAATAATATCACTGTGGAATTTAAAGCTTCCAACCTGGAAAAAGAATTAATTACCACAGACCGACAGGAACTCCTGGAAATCTTGAAACGCCAGGATAAAAAAGTCGGTTAATGTTACCTGCAGCCCGAATATGGCTGCTTTTCTTTTTAACAAAGGAGGAGATTTATGTTAAAACCAGCAAAACAACCTCATATCCGGCTAACCGCCCTTTTTCTTTGTGTCACGATGTTTCTTAGCACACTCTTTTTCAATGCCCATACCGCTTATGCTGCAGATGGAACCATTGATTATACGGCAGGAGCCAAAATTCCATACGGGGACTATTATACTTCCCGCATGAGTTTTGATGGTAATAATACGGCTTATTGCGTTGAACCATTAAAGAAAACACCTGCTTCCGGACAATATCCTTATAATCTTTTAGGAAAGGATTCCCCACTTAGAAAAGCACTCTACTATGTCAATGGTGGATACGGCTACGAAAAGCTCATAAAAGATCAATATTTCCAAGGATGGTCCGATGACAACTCTTATGTCATTGGTCATCTGGTCGTTTCCTATATCCACGCTGGAAATAACGGGGACACCGGTGCCTTCCATGGCGCACCTCAAAATTATATTGACAAAGCATTGGAAGTTGCCAACGCCATTGAAGGGCTTCCTGCCCCACCAGAATCCTTCCGTGCTTTTATCGTTCCTGGCGATGCTTCCCAAACTTTTGCAGGAAGCTGGTATCAGGTTCCAAACGGCTTTATCGAACTGCAGAAATCCTCTGCCAATACCGATATTTCCGATAAAAATGGCAATTACTCTTTAGAAGGAGCCAAATACGGAATCTACAAAGGGGAAGAACTGGTAGAAACTCTTGTTACCGATAAAAAAGGATATGCAAAATCCAAAGAACTGGCAGAAGGAAGTTACACCGTTAAAGAAATCAGTGCCCCAGAAGGATTTGCTATAGATACTTCCGCCCATAATGTTACGGTAAAAGCAGAAGGAACATCTACCGTAAAAGTAAAGGATATTCCTCAAAATAATCCCGTAAAACTGCTCCTTAAAAAGCTGGATGCTGACACACAGCAAAATTCTGCACAGGGAACCGGCTCTCTCGCCAATGCCGAATTTACAATAAAATTCTATACAGAGCAGTCAGCTACCGATCCCGGAGCAAATGGTAAGAAACCGGTTCGCACCTGGATATTGAAAACAGATGCCTCTGGAGAAATCCATTTTACAAAAGATTATTTGGTATCCGGGGATGAATTTTTCTATGCCAGTGATGGAAAGACCGTCTGCTTCCCACTGGGTACAATAACCGTACAGGAAACCAAAGCCCCTGCCGGCTATCTTCCAAACGAATCTGTTTTCGTGCAGCAAATCACCAGTACCGGTACGGAAGAAACTATCTCTATTTATAACGCTTCTTCTGTCGAAGAACAGGTCTTCCGAGGCGGCGTCAAAATTCAGAAGCGGGATCTGGAAACTCAGGGAACACAAGCACAAGGAACCGCATCTCTTGCAGATGCCGAATTTACCATTACCACTCTGAACAAACAGCCAGTATGGGTAGGTGGAAAGCTCTATGAAAATGGTCAGGCAGTGCTTACAATCAAATCGGATACACATGGTATTGCTGCAAGTGCCGCTGATGCCCTGCCCCTTGGACATTACCGGATAGAAGAAACCAAAGCGCCTTCCGGATACCTAACCGATGGTGCAAAGGCTCTTGAATTTGACATCACCCAAAATGGAGAAATCGTAGATTTAACAACAGAAGAGACTTCTGTTTCTAACCAGATTATCCGTGGCGGTGTCAAAATCCAAAAACGGGATCTGGAAACAGGAGAAGCCAAACCACAGGGAAATGCTTCTTTAAAGGATGCAGAATTTACAATCACCAATCTTGGTCCAAATCCTGTTCTTGTGGATGGAACCCTTTACGAAAAAGATCAAGTAGTTCTCACTTTGAAGACAGATGAAAAGGGGCTTGCTTCCACCAAAAAAGATACGCTCCCTTATGGTCATTACCGGGTTGATGAGACAAAAGCACCGGAAGGTTATTTGAACGAGGGAAAACTCTCTCAGGAGTTTCATATCACAGAAAATGGGAAAATTTTGGATTTAACTGCAAAAGAAACAGCGATTTCCAATCAGGTAATCCGTGGCGATTTAGAATTCGTAAAGGTATCTGACGGAGATTTAAACCGGCTGGCAAATGTCCCATTTTCCATTACCTCCAAAACTACAGGAGAAAGTCATACCATTGTAACAGACAAAAATGGCTATGCCAGTACCTCCTCAGAATGGAATAAGCACACTACAAATACCAATCGTGGGGAAACTTCTGAAGACGGAATCTGGTTTGGCTCTTCTAAACCTGATGATACCAAAGGAGCCCTGATTTATGATACCTATATTTTGGAAGAACAACGCTGCGATTCCAATGAAGGTATGAACCTCTTAAAAATTGAGGTCTCTGTATATAAAAATCACGTAGTCGTGGATATGGGAACTTTAACGGATGATCAGATTACCATTGGAACTACTGCCCTTGACAAAGACAGCAACTCCCACTTTGCCAAACCAGAAGAAAAAATCACTCTGGTTGATACCGTAGAATACGAAGGCTTAAAGAAGGGACAGTCTTATAAGCTCATCGGCACACTGATGGATCAGGAATCCGGAAAGCCAATTGAAATAGATGGAAAACCTGTCACAGCAGAAACCACCTTCAAACCAAAAAAATCTTCTGGTTCTGCAAAAGTGACCTTTACGTTCAATGCCTCTTCTCTGAAGGGCAAAACAATCGTAGTATTTGAAGAACTGTACCAGGAGGATTTAAAACTGGCTGTTCATGCGGACATTACAGATCAGGATCAGACTATCTATTTCCCAGAAATCGGGACCACTGCAAAAGATAAGGAAACAGATATGAATCTTTCCCAGGCAGATAAAGAAGTTACCCTTGTAGATACGGTAGCTTACAAAAATCTTCTGCCCGGCGAAGAATATGTTATGACTGGAACCCTTATGGATAAAGAAACCGGAAAACCTGTCGAAATAGATAAGAAAGAGGTTACTGCCGAAACCACATTTACTCCTAAAGAATCCTCTGGAACGGTAGATGTGATTTTTTCTTTTGATGGGACTTCCCTTGCCGGAAAAACCGTAGTTGTTTTTGAATCTGCTACTTATGACGGCAAAGAATTTGCAACACACGCTGATCTTGAAGATAATGGGCAGACCATCTACTTCCCGGAAATTGCTACCACTGCAAAAGACAAAGCAGACGGAGATCATTTTGCCAAAACCGATAAAGAGATTACTATTGTTGATACGGTTAAATATAGTAACCTAATTCCAGGAAAAGAGTATGCACTTACCGGTACCTTGATGGACAAAGAGACAAAAGAACCTCTTCAGGCAGATGGTAAACCGATTACTGCCACTACGACCTTTACTCCTGAAGATGCCTCTGGCAGTATTGAACTTACCTTTACATTTGATGGCAGCATCCTGTCCGGCAAAACAATTGTTGTCTTTGAGTCTTTAACGTATCAGGAAAAAGAGATTGCTGTTCACGCCGATATAGAAGACCATGAACAGTCTATCTACTTCCCGGGAATTGGAACTACTGCGAAGGACAAAGCGGATGGGGATCAGGAAGCCGTTGCTACGAAAGAAGTAACCATCATTGACACCGTATCCTACCAAAATCTGATTCCGGATACTCCATACAAACTGGTCGGCACACTGATGGACAAAACAACCCAAAAGGAAGTTATGATTGATGGAAAACCTGTCACGGCAGAAACAGAATTTACACCAAAGGATTCCAATGGTTCTGTCGAAGTCATCTTCACTTTTGATGGAAGCACATTGGCTGGACATGATGTAGTCGTTTTTGAAAAACTTTTTTCCCTTGAAGGAGAAACAGCACTTGAAATTGCTTCCCATGAGGATCTGGACGATAAAGGACAGACGATAAAACTTACGGAAGCTCCAAAAGACACACCTGAACCTTCCAAACCAGTCAAGACCGGAGATGAAACAACCGTTCTTCCTTATCTTTTACTGGCAGGTGCCGCACTCCTCTTTGCTGCAGGATTTGGTATCTTATATATCCGTAAGCGGAAAAAAGATAAGTAACTATCAATAGATATGCTCACAGGCAGCTTATTACGGCTGCCTGCTATAAAGGTGATGAATATGGAACAATCTCGTTGTAATGCCGATGCCAAACACATCCGGCATTTTTTAGATATTTGTGATGGAAATTGGCATTCCTGTATTTATGTTCGCTGTGTTTCCTGTAAAACCCCAGGTTATTGTAATGGCCCACACTTCTTATATCATCCAGATGAAAACGGCAGTCCATGTGTCCTGCCCATGGCAGATGCCCGTATGCTCTTCTCCCGCATACCGGAACCAACGGAATGTCTATCCGCCATAACACTGGAACAATTTCAGTCTTTATATGGACTCTACTTTGCAAAAGAAGCATTGACCGATAAGCCATGTCCTTGTTTTGCTTTACTGCGGCACCAGGAAGCATCTCATTATCACTGGTAAAAGGTTGCACTTTTGGCACTTTCTGCGTACAGGATAAGAAAGGAGGCGATTTTATGTTGAATTTCACTGCTATGATTCAAGGAATCGATACAATATTTACGAACTTTATTTTTATTCCTGCACTTTTAATCCTGTACCTGAAGTTTCGTCCGAGAAAGCCCTGGAACAAACGCACCAGAAATCTGTATCGGCTATGTATAGCTCTGATTTCTGTTTATGTCATCCGGATTTTCTGTGCAGGGTTCATCTTTACACCAGTAAATTACTCACGTTTTGCAGACAGCGGTTTCTTTCCGCTTATCAAGGCACTGTTCTATTCTTAGATTTTCTGCCATTTTGTGCCATTTAGTCCGAATCTGGGAGTAGTTTCTATGCCCATCCTATGGGAATTCATCACCTGCTTTCTTACAATATACGTATAAAACACGTAAGCGAGGTGAATCTTTATGAAACAGAAACAAATCCGCTGCCCATACTGCGGCAGCATCGCAATTTTAAGGGATGCGTCCTATGTATATGGAAATAAAGCGAAAGATGGAAAACTCTATGTGTGCAGTCACTTCCCACAGTGTAATTCTTATGTAGGAGTTCATCCTGGCACTACCAATGCCAAAGGAAAACTGGCAAACAAAGAGCTTCGGCAAAAAAGGATCCAAGCACACCGGGTGTTTGACCAGATATGGCTAAACCACATCTTTACGAAATCGGAGGCTTACCGCTGGATTGCTGATAAATTCTGTCTGACTGCCAAGGAAGCACACATCGGAGAATTTAGCACTTATATGTGTGATCAACTAATTCTGGAATCCATGAAGATTCTGGAGAATAACCATATCCCTCTCAGGGCCATTGGTTGAAAGGGGGGATATGTATGATCATCCCGATGACAGATGATGAACGCCGATTGACAGAGGAGTACTTATATTTGGTACCTGAAATGGTAAAAAAATTGACTACTCGTTGTGCTTATGTCTCATACGATGAGCAGCAAGACCTTCTGCAAGCCGGAAACTTAGCTTTATGCAAAGCCGCCATGAACTATGACAACACCCGTCCCTTTGCAGTTTACGCCAGAGTTGCCATACGAAATGCCATTTACAGTTATTGGAGAAAACTGCAAAAAGAACGAAAATACACCTGTTCCATGTATGCATCTTCCGAATTTGACATGGAACCCCTGCTTGTAGACCAAAAAACCGAACTATGGCAGGAACAATGTATGAACCAGGAACCCATTTATAAGCACCTGCAGTCCTTAGAAGCGAGAAGCTGCAATACACTAAGAAAAGGAATACATGCCCTGCTCCTGCAGCAAAAAGGATATACCAACCAAGAAATTTCCAAACATTATGGTGTCCCAATGAATCATGTCCGGGCATGGCAAAGCAAAGCCCGGAAATACTTACAGCAGGATACCAAATTATATACTCTTTTATCTTGAAGGGAGAACGATTATGCTGACACTTTATACTGCAGTCGGAATCCTACGATTCCAGGATTCCATAAAGGAACATAAAACACCGACAGTTATCAATAACCGGCAGGAATACGGACTGACAGAAGAAGAATTCTTTCTGTGGAGCAGCCTCGCATTTCAAATCCGACAGATCCATGAATTGCAGTCTGCCTTTTCGGAACGTTTGAAAAAACATCACCGTTCGGAAAATATTCCCATTGAACCCTACCTGAATCGGCTGCTGCTTCGAGGACTGGTTGTAAAAGGGGATGGTTTAACTGGTGTGGATGCCCTGTACCGCCTCTTAGGAGAACTTTATATCAGCCCATTGCAGGACAGTTTTTCAGTACGGCTTTTTACCTGCATCTATCTCTGCATGAAGAAAAAACTGCACACAAAGGAACTGATCCATTATCTAAAAAAGCCGGCACGGACTGCTATAGAGGACACGGTACTCCAAATAGCAAAAAAAGTACAGATTTCTACGGCAGAGCTTGTAACCTGTGTAGAACAGGGCATCCATCCACAAAATACAGAACAACTTTTGACGCAGCTCTATGAAACCTCGGATGCAACATTCCGTACCCTGGCACAGGATATCCAATTCACCCATGCCGGTTATCCTATACTGGAAGCCATCAGTAATTTGTACCTCAATAAACAGATTGCATTTGAAAAATTATAGGAAGGAGCAAATTATGCCAAAACCATTTCTTAATAAGCTGATTGTCCATGGGGCAATCGGCTTTTTCTGTGTCTTATTTGGATGTATTTACGGATTTGTAACGCACGACCAGATATTTCTCCTCATGAGTCTTTGCATCGGTGTTGGAACTGCCATACGAATTGTGAGTCTGCTACATACCATCAAGATGCATGACTATACCGAATTAACTGGAACCTGTACAAAACGTGAAGTCAGCCCACTTACCAAGAAACAGAAAATTATTTTCCGTTCCACTGACCAGAAAGAATATCACTTTACATTCGATAAAAATATCCGCCTTTTATCTGGACATTATTATCGCCTATATTTCCGGAATGTAGCAAACCTTTCGGGTGAAGAAAAGGTTACTCCGGATTTACTTGCGTATGAGGAATTATCCCTAAATGAAGATGTTTCCCCGAAGAACTCTTAGATTTCTTCTCTAAATACAATAGAAGTGGATATGCCACTTTCACATACCCACTTCTATTATGCTTTATAAGTTTTCCTTCTGCCGTCCCAGTGAAATGACAAAAACCACTCCGAACTACCACGTATTCTGTCTCAAGGATGACAGCATAACAGCAATCGCAGGGAATAATAATCTATTGTATTCCAGAAGACTCTTCAAAAAATGGACAGTGCTTTCACTTTCAGGGTTTCAAAATGCAGTAACAATATCTTTTATTTTTCTACTGTGACCAATTTTTTCATATTAAGGGCAACTTTATACTGACAGTGAAAATTCCCGCTTCATAATTCACTTGAATATCACCACTTATTTGTATTACTAGCTTTCTAGTAGCATACAATCCGATACCACTGCTTTTTATCCTTGCTTCATCTTTTGTGTAAAACAAATCAAATATAGATTTTAATTCTTCATCACTAATATAATCAGAAGGATTGCTTATTTGTATATGACAATACTCGGATTCTCCCCACATGTAAAACATTATATCACCAGTACTATACTTTAAAGCATTATCTATTAAATTACATAAAATTCTAATTAATATTTTCTCTTGAGCAAGTATCCAAATGTTTCCATGTGGCAGTCTAATATCTAATTGTTCTGAGGCACGTTTTGAATTTTGAATATATTCCTTTAACAAAGAAGTGACTACCTCTGTAATATTGACTGATTTCATATCAACTTCGCTCTCTATTGCTTCACTCCAAAACAATAAATATAAATCGTCTACTAATTTTTTTAAATAATCCGCCTTTTTTTCAATATGTTCTATATAGCTATTAACAGGTTCATTCACATTTTTTTCTAATCTAATTAACTGCAAGTAACCAATAATAACAGTTAATGGAGTACGTAAATCGTGTGATAAATTTGCTACCATCTTTTTAAAATTTTTATCCTGTTTTTTTAGCTGATGTTCTTTTCGTTCATCTTCTTTAATTCGCTTGTTGATACTAAGTGCAAGGTTCTCAATATCTTTATCCAATACATTGACCGAGTAGATATGCTCATTATGTTCTATCCATTCTATAATTCTTCTAATTTCCCTCTTCAGATGAAAAATGTATAATATGCCTAATAATATAAACACTCCTGTTATTAAAAAGACAACTAGCAAACTTCATATCTCCTTATAATATTAGAATCTCATCACATGTATTCAAGATTGCATTATCATGTGAAACAATAATAATTATTTTATGATTTTTAATTTGATCGATCAACTGTAAAAATTGTTTTTTTCCACTCTCATCCATAGCTGAGGTAGGCTCATCAAAAATCATTACCTGACCGTCTTGCACTACTTGGCGAATAATTGCAATTTTTTGCTTTTCTCCACCGGAAATATTACTTGACTTTTCATTAATTTGCAAATCCCAATTATCTCTTTTCAAAATACTATCACCAAAGCAATCAACGGCTCTCTGTATACATTTTACATCAAGCTTTCGATATAAAGCAATATTATTATATATTGTATCTGCTATTAAAGTCGGCTCCTGTTCTGTTACACTGATTACATGTTCTCTTATATAATCCATATCTAAATTTCTCATTTCTGTATCGTTCCATATTATATTCCCTTGATATTCATCTACATACATACCCATTAAAATTTTAATAAGTGTACTTTTCCCACATCCGTTTTCTCCTTTCAATCCATAAACTTTCCCCTTTTTTAAGTTTGTAGAAAAACTTTTTATGGTTTCTTTCTGGTCATATGCAAAATTCAAATCCTGAATTCTAATTTGTTTGATTTCATTAAGTCTTATACACCCCTTAGACTGCTCCTTAATTTCTAAAATAGATTTTATACGTTCAAAGGATACATAAGCCTCTTGGTATTCTTGACCGTATGCCACTATTTCTTTTCCATATTCCAAAATCATATTAAAATATACTGAAATCATATAGAAATATCCTATTTGCATATCTCCAGTAAGTATCTTTTTTCCTCCAATCCAAAGTAAAATGCATACAGATATTGCCCCTACAATCCCTTCAAGATTTGCAAATGCCTGGATAGTCGCTTGTTGTTTAAATATAGATCGATATAATTTTTGATATGATGCTACTAACCTATTTAAAAAAAATGAATCCATACTATGTATTTTTATAAACTCTATTTTTTCTAATTGTTCCTGCAGTCTGGAGAAGAAATTGGATTTCTCCTCTTTCATTCCATAACTGCAATTATAAATACGCTTTTTGAAGCCAATATATATAAAAAAATAAAGTGCTAATAAAAACATTGTAACTATAAAAGCAATCGAATCCATTTTCCAAATCATAAATAAGATTATACCCGCTGAAAAAACTGAAAATATCAATTCAGTCAAGGAGCTGATGAAAAAAATAAGTACATCATTCGCATCATTGTTTATCCTTTGAGATAAGTACGATAAATCAGTTCTGCCAATTACGAGTGGCGAAACTTTTTTTAAATGATTTACAATTTCGAAATTTAATGAAAATGCTGCATTAGTCTGTATCCTTATATAAAGTATTTTATTGACATAGCAGACAATTTCCTTACCAACATACAATAACAGTAATAAAAATATGAATTTTAACATTGCTGAATATGTTGTTTCCACATTAAACATATTAATAAATTGTCCCATAGCAGCCGGTATAAATGTATTTAACCCGCACAGTATAATACCCAACAAAAAATATATCCCATATTCTATTTTATATTGAAAAACATATTTACTGCAAAATTTTATCATTCCAATTCTCCCTGCTATTTCATTGAGCCATTTCTTTCATCAGCTCCAACATCTCTTCTGCATTCCATTTTACTGAAGAACAAATCTTATTTTTATAAGCAGCACACCCACCATAACATACTGGAAAAAATGAACAATCTTTACATTCTTGATCCTTTACGACATCATAGGAAAGCCATTCTACAAATTTATTTGTAAGTTTGATTCCTTTTTCCAAATTACCGATACTTCGTTCACTATATCCAATATCATTCCAACATTTATACAACGCTCCATCTGGACCTATCACAAATGAATTTAAGCTAATTGCTCCACATACACCATAATTGCTCGGCTTAACACCTTGGTACATAAAGCCTCTCTTAATCCCTTCTTTATAAAACGCAATCTCTTCTTTTGCGTACTGTGGTCGTTCCATACATATATGATTATTACATACTCCATTAATATCATCTACTGGTGCTAAATAATAACCAACTCTACCTTTTAAACCATATCTTTCTAGCCAATCAAATATTTCTGTTGCTTCGTTTATATTTGTCTTGTCAACATTAATTCTTATCGAAATATTCAAAATATCCGCACATTCTCTTATATTGTCCAATATATGTTCGAAGGTAGGCTGATGATTATGGAGAATCCTTCTACTATCATGGGCTTGTTTTGAACCATCTAAAGTAACTTGAATATAGTGGATGTCCATGTCTTTTAATTTTTCAGCTACTCTTCTAGTCAATTTATAACCATTTGTGACCATATCCGCATTATATTTGCAACCAAGTGGCAAAACAGACTTTATCTTTTTGGTTAATTTTTCAATAGTTTCAATTGCCAATAATGGCTCCCCTCCATACCAAGATACCGTTAATTCATGTATATGCTGATATTTTTCTTTGAGCTGCGATGTTAATTGATCCTGAACAGTCTCAGACATAGTAATATATTCTCTCCCTTTTTCATAGCAATAGGGACAACAAAAATTACATGCCATAGTTGGGGCAATAGTTAATGTAAGATTTGAATCCGCAAACCTTTCTATTTTATTTCTTATAAGCAATTCTGCAAATTCATCTTTATCATCTTCAACTAGCATACCACCCTCTAATAATGCTGACTCTAAATCAGGCTTTGAACATTTTTTCCCTTCTTTCATTTCATAATATGATTTTTCATAATCAGTATCTAATTCCAGTATTGCAGATGTGACCGTATTGTAAATCAAACAACTTTTATCTTCTTTTTTCTCTATATTGTATCTTGATAATTTCATTATTATATCCTCTTTTCTTAATCTCTTGTTTTCACAGTGTTCTTTGCAATAATGAAAATGTGCCCAGCATATTGCTGAGCACATTTTCCTTTACTGACTACAAATATCTTTAGTAACGAATTACACATGTAGCCTTTTTAGATCCACAACCTTTATCATTGTAAACCCAGCAGATTCTTGTACTTTTGTCCTCTGATGCTTTGTTAATCCACTTCATTGCAATATCCTCCTGTAAAATATTTATTTATTTCAAAGTAGTAAGAGCTACTTGAAACACAAATTAAAGTTCTTGACGTTTCAATGCAAAATGCATTAAAACTATCCCCACCAGGCACGCACCCATACCATACATAATAGTTCCAACAACAATCCCATTTGTCATCCGATATCCACAAATATTATACATATAAGTGGTCGGGTTCATAACACAAAATGCTTTAAGAAGCACTGATTGATTTTGAAAATTCTCATATACCATAGGATAAGTAATCGCACCTGCAAAGAAATATACACATGATAAAGCTGCCACAATTCCTGTATTCTTTACTAAAACCGTAATCAAAACCGCCACAGCTTCCATTCCAATCATAGCTATCATATTTAAGGTAACCATTCCGATAAAAATCAAAAATTCCTCACCTTTATAATGAAAACCATACTTCCATGCTAATCCTAAGCCTAATGCAGTTTCCACAATATAATAGAGAATAAAAAAGTGAACATTTATCACCAGTAATTTACTTAAAAATAATTTGGTTCGATTTATCCCATATACGACAGAAGCTCTTATTGTTCCTTGATGAAATTCTGCAGATACCATTGTCGTAATATAGACAATTAATCCAATCCAAGAAAAAAAATTAATTGATAATGCAAATCTTGCGATTTCTGCAGCTTTTACATTATTCATGTCGTCTATGTAGCAAATCCAACCAATGCTATCTATATTTCTATAATCACCAAAAGTCATAAACAATGTATCATTTCCCACAACGAACGGTATAAAAAAAATAAATGCCATAAATACTAAAACCCACTTCGAGGCTCGCGAATATTTCATTTTATAGTACTCTGCTTTAAGCTGTCTCATTCGATTTCACCTCCGATAATAGATTTGTGTAATACTCTTCTAAGTCTTCTCCTTCATATCCTATTTTTTCTACACCAACTCCTCCATATACTAATTCTTTTGTTATATCAGAAATATTTTTATTATAACCAAATACCTTAATCACATTTCTTAAATAAACTTTTATTTGACTTTCTGGATACCTCTCATCTAAAATACAACTAGCCTTTTCCACATTGTCTACTTCGATATGAACATGACGACGACATTTCTCATCTAATTCTTTATCTGTAATCTGTTGTAACATTTTTCCATGATGTATAAATCCATATACAGTTGCAAGTTGATGTAACTCTGGCAAAATATGACTGGATATAAGTATCGTTGTACCATCTTCTTCATTCATATTCTTTAAGACTTCTCGCACATATTTAATTTTGGTTGGATCTAAGCCATTTATTGGTTCATCTAAAATTAGCAACTGTGGGCGACCAAGCAATGCAATTGCAATTCCTAATCGCTGTTTCATCCCTAAAGAAAAAGCCTTCACTCTTTTATTTCCAGCGTCCTTTAAATCCATTATTTCCAGAACTTCATCAATACTACTTTTTCCTGGAATTCCTCGTTGAGTACGCTGGATTTCCAAATTTTGGCGTGCTGTCATGTCCATATACAAAGCTGGATTTTCAATTAAACATCCTATCTTATTTCTTTCATCTTCAAGATTTTTTTTACCAAATAAACTTATCTCACCTGAAGTCGGCTTTGTTAGTCCTGTAATAACTTTCATCAGGCTACTTTTTCCTGCACCATTTTCTCCAACCAGTCCATATATCTCGCCCGCTTTTATCGTAAGATTTACCTGATTAAGTACCATATTTTTTCCGTATGCTTTACAAATATCTTTTGCTTCCAATATTTTTTCGGGTTCTTTCATTCTAATCACTTCCCTCGTTTCTTAAATCCTATAATGATAATGATAATGTCTAATTCTAACATTTCTCTTAAATCAGTTCTTAAATTTCCATAAAATTATAAATTTATCTTTATATTTTCCCACTCGCCTATGAAACCTTCAAATTATTTAAAACAGTAACTTGTATGAAATTACAAATCATGTTAGTATTTTTACCATACCTATTACCAAAGGAGTTTATTATGATTGATATATTATTAGTAGAAGATGATAAAGAAATTTGCTTTATTTTTACAGAATTATTAAAAAGAAACCATTACAATGTTTCAGCATATCACAATGGGATAGAAGCAATTGAAGCTCTTTCCTCTAAAAAATATGATTTAATGTTATTAGATTTGATGCTTCCCGATTTGCCTGGTGAAAAAATACTATTTCACCTAAAAAAACACAACAATTCTATTCCAGTTATTGTTATATCTGCCAAAAATCAGCCTGAGATTCGTATAAACCTTCTCCGATCCGGTGCAGATGATTATATAACTAAACCTTTTTATCATGAAGAAGTTCTCGCACGAATAGAAAGTGTTTTGCGCCGTTGCAGCGAAAGTCCCCAAACGGAATATTCCTTTAAAGATATTCGCATAAATGTGGATGATCACAAAGTACTTGTAAATAACACAGAGCTTACTCTGACTACTACCGAATATAACCTCTTACAGCTACTAATCAAACATCCAAAACAGACTTTTACAAAGGAATCTTTATATCAACTTATTTGGGGAAAAGATTATATTTCAGATGATAATACTCTCAATGTCCATATAAGCAAACTAAGAAAAAAACTAGAGCATATAGGAAACCAAGCCCCTTATATCGATACTGTATGGGGAATAGGTTATAAATTACACCGTTAGAATAAATTCACGCAAAAAATACCATTACAAAGATTAATCTGTAACGGTATTTTTTACCCTATTCACTTTTTTCATACTTTCAAACAACTAGGTATACCCTCAACAATTTTTTCAGGCACAAACACTTCATTAACTATCACATACGTCCAAGCACCATCTGAGTTATCCGTAGTTTTAGACACTACAATGGCTTAACTTCCACGCAGTATATATTAAATCTACGAATTACAAATGCAAAGACACAACTTCGAACCACTACATATTCCTTTCCAAGGTAACGGTGATTGTGGTCTATGAAAATCATTTGTATTTCAGCTGACCATAAAAAACACCGTTGCAGATTCACTCCCCCACAACGGCATCTTTCATTTTTTTTATTCGATTTTATCTTCTCCTGTTGCCTTTATAAATCTCATAACCTCATCAATGGTTTTCCCAGATGCTACCAAAGCCTTAAACAGCTCATCTTTCTGCTTCTCTTCTATCTCTTTTTGAATCTCTTTTGCTTTATGACGCAGTTCCTTTAAATCGGACTCTTTTGTACGAATCTCCTGTTCCACATACTCCAGTTGCTCTTCCAAAGATGTGTTTTCCAGTTTTTTTCGTCTTGCCATAATGCATCCTCCTAATAATTTTTCCTCATTCTACCACATTTTATCTACTCTGAAAAGGTAGTAGTGTTTTATGAAAATTTTATATCTATTTGGGATTATCCTCATAAAATACTACACTTCCAAGCATTTTGACACAAAAATTATTATTTCGAATCGCAAAATACTATATATGGTATTTTATCATTGACCTTCGCTATATCTTGTGTTACTATGATATTGTATTTAAGTTTTGTGTTATCCCTTTATAGGGTGTCTGGATACTATCTCCAGTACACATGCAGTTTAAGTTGGAAAATCGTGTCATTATAATGCCGTTTTATACGGTGCTATAATGGCACTTTTTTTATTTATCACTATTTTATCGCCCAAAGGGCAGAAAGGAGAATTTTTATGTCATCTATTATCATTGTAACAGGAAGGGTAACTGCCGATCCGGTTATGCAACAAGCAAAGAATTCCGGAACTGAATACATCAGTCTGGGGCTTGCTACCAACCAGAGAGGTCAAAGCGGAAAGGAAGAACCCATCTTCTATCAGTGTTACTGCAACAAGTTTCTTGCAGATCGACTGATAAAAGCCGGTGTCAAAAAATCAACGTGTCTCATGGTCTACGGAGATTTAGAACTCCATCCGTATATTCACCAGAAAGGCAATAATGCAGGTCAAGCAGCTATCACGCCGCAAATTATGGTAAAGGACTGGCAGTTCTTACCTGCGAATCGTAATGATACCAATGCAGCAACACCTGTACCGGGGAATCCAATGGTCGGAAATCCAAATGTTCCACCAGTACCAGCAAACGGTGCTACTTATAATGGAAACCCGGGAATGAATCCTTCCGGTACCGTGCCTACTGGCGCAATGCCAGTCAATAACAATATGATGCCACAGGCCGCACAACAGATGTCTTATGCTCCGGCAGGGGGATCGGCTTATGCACCACAGGGATTTACGGCTGGCAATGTATCTGGTGATGGATTTACCAATATTCCGGAAAATACACCACCACAGCAGCTTCCATTCCCGTAAATTATCAAAGATCCCTAAAATGAAGGAATTGCGACTTTCCAGTATCTACTGGTCTGCTGCAATTCCTTTTTCTATTGAAACAAACATGGAGGAAATGAAGTGAATACACAAAAGAAATTTCTTAAAGTTCTAAGTATGCTCACAATAATTTTGTTAATTGCAACTATATTCATACCAGGAAATGGAAATCGTAATGCAGTCGCAAGTATCGGAATCCTTGGCATCCTGCTGCTATTTCTTTCCACACTTCTTCCTAAAATCTATAAACTGACTCTAAACCTACTCAAGAACCAGGGCAAAACAAGCCCTTGGTCTTCTTTGAAATCATCTGAGCCAGTTTCCGAAACAGAAGAATTGCTTTGGAGACAAATCAGCTATCAGATTACCGACAAACTACAGGCTGCATTTCCAAATGCAACATGGGAATTCCAGAAGCCGCCATCCATGAAGCAGCTTCTTTGCGGAAATCCCATACGTCTGAGAACCTTTCATACGGAGGACTACAACTTTGCGGAAGCACGTATGAACCAATACGGATATCTGGAACTTCAAATGCTGACCATTGCCAGCCTCAAAAAGACTGTCACAGTTACCGATGAGGACGATGTTCCTTTTGCTGATCCGGAATCCTGGTATTCCTTAATTGGCAAGAAAAAACTGGAGAACCTTATCGGACAGCTCCATGCGAAAGGACACCATAAACTCTATATTAATGAAAACGGGCAAATTTACATCCAAAATGGTGATACAGCGGAAATCAAGGATTGTTTTGATTATTTCCCGCCACGAAACTATTGGGATATTCTCATTTCCATCTTCCAAAAAGATGAATTGACCGCAAAAGAAAAGGACCAGGCACTAGAATTATCCTGGATAAAAGAATAAAGGAGGAAATACTATGCCAAATACAAACTTTGTCCCTAACTGGACTTTTGAAAGAACGCTACCATCTCCATTTGACAGCTATTCCGGGAAAAGTGCAGTGATGAAAGACATCGCTTCCAAATACTGTAATCAGCCTAAAAAACGGGCTACTCTCCATTCTGCTACTTTGCAGGCAGTTTTTTCTTATATGAATTTGGAAAATCCACCTGCTGGAAAAGCAGAGGAAGAACTCGGAGCCATTGGAAGCCAGGCAAACAATTTTACAATCGCAGAATATCCAAGCCGTACCGGGTTGCTGCATGTAGTGGTCTACAACCGTATGACTGGGAAATTTATAGCCGGAAAGTATGAAAAACCTTTGGATCTGGACAGTAAACCAGAGCCATATCAGTTTAAAAAAGATGAAGATTCCGGAAGTGCTCTTTATTTTGCTTTAATGCCTACTTTCCTTTCAGATGACGAATTCAATGAAAAATATCAGGAATTAAAGCAACACCGTGATGACGGTTTTCCTGACCTGCCCAAAGCTGCAGAAACGGCTGCGGTTCTTTGTGATAACGTGTACCGCAGGATCCGTTATGGTGATTCCCTTCCTATCGGGAACATCAAAGTTGACACTCCTGCAAATGGCGTGCTCCAAAGACTTACACCACTGAATATCCAAAAAGGTGTTTATGCACCAACGGAAATTATCCAGGGTACCTTTCAGGTATTAAAAGGTGGACATCACTATACTGCTTCCGCCGTTTCAATTCCCAAAGAAGATTTTGTCGATAAATACATCCTGTCCAATTCTCGGACATTAACTCCCCAAGAAGAATCAACCGTTCCTATTCTCGAAGATTGGTATGTAATCCCAAAAGAAATCCAAAGAATATGCGAACATGCCAAATTAACAACTGACAGCAAGCAGCCTATGAGGAATTTTATGCTCCGTGGGCCTGCTGGAACGGGAAAGACCGAAGGTGCCAAAGCCATTGCTGCAGGACTTCACCTTCCTTACCGATGCATCACCTGCTCGGCAAATACAGAAATTTTTGACCTTCTTGGACAGATTTTACCTGATGTAGATGAAAAACAGCTTTCTTTGGTAGGGGAACTGCCCTCTTTTCAAGACATTACCCTCGATCCGGCTACTGCCTATGAAAAATTAACGGGTACTTATGATGAAAAGGTATCAGAAAATACAGTTTATGAAGAATTGATCCATCATATATCTGAGGAAATGAAGCAGAAACAAGCTGCTACCTCCAGCAGCCAACAGTTCCGCTATGTGGATACACCACTGGTTGAAGCCATCCGAAACGGCTATCTGGTAGAAATACAGGAGCCTACGGTGATTGCCAATCCTGGTGTACTGGTAGGACTTAATTCCCTATTGGACCGTTGTAACAGCGTATTTCTGCCAAACGGGGAAGTCATCCATCGGCATCCGGATACTACCATTATAGTCACAACTAATCATGACTATGCCGGCTGTCGTCCCATGAACCAGTCTGTCATTTCAAGGATGAATATGGTCATAGATATGGATGAACCGGATGAAGAGACCATGGTAGAGCGTGTTCTTGCTATTACCGGATGTTCCGATAAAAAATCAGTACGTACCATGACACAGATTGTACGTTCCATCGCACAGTATTGTCAGGATAACCTGATAACAGATGGCTGCTGTGGAGTCCGGGAATTAATTGCCTGGGTTCAGTCTTTTATGGTATGTGGCGATATACAGGAAGCTGCTCATTATACCATTTTATCTTCCGTCACTGCCGATTCTGAAAGCCGTATCGAAATTGAAGGTTCTTGCTTGGATACAGTTCTTGCATCATAACACACTATTGAGGAACACCTTTTATACCGAAGCCGAACTACGCAAAACTCTGGCAGAAAATCTCGTTTATTTAAGAAAATCCAAGCAGACGAAACTCTCTCAGAAAGCCGTAGCAAGACTTCTGCATCTACCGGAAAAAACAATTATGAACTATGAAAATGGGCATACGCTTCCATCTGCTTACGCCGTCTTTCGGTTAGCCCAGTATTACGGCTGTACAATGGAAGATCTCCTAACCCAAAATATGAAAAAGAAAGAAAGGTGAAAAAATTGAATAACACTCAAAAAGCTTTAAAAAGAATGATCCGGGATACGGAGTCAAAAATCACTGATGAAGAACTCTTTCTTTCATCGGCTTTCCAAAAATACCAAACATCTCTGGCGAAAGCGGCTACTGGCCGTTCTCGCTATGGACTTCAGGTGCTTATGGAATGGGACAGTTCTGAAAATGCAGACATCGCTTATACAGATAATTATAGAATTCACTGTAACGCCGCAAACTCGATAACCCAAAGCTTTCCTTCCCGATTTCTGCGGTCACAAAGCCTGACTGGTCTAACTGGACATGAAATCGGACATCTGCGTTACTCTGATTTTGCATCACTACAGCTTTATCTGACCAATATGGAAAATGGTTCCTTCTATCCAGAAGCACCAGACAATCTGCCTTCTGGATACAAGGCAAATCTGCAGGACATCTTAGATGCCATGGAAGAAAAAGATAACGCAACGTGTCTGACGCTATCCCGCTGTGCTGCACAGTATAATAATATACTGGAGGACATCTACATTGAAGCCCGGATGTGTGAAGAATATCCCGGAACTTTTAAGCAGGGAATACAGATCAATAATCTGCGGATGTCTGAATTGATTCCTTCTATACAGGAACAAATTGACTGTGGCTATCAGCCGTTTTCCATTATGAGCAATTTAATTTTGTCTTATTGCCGGACTGGTAATATAAATAACCGCACGAATTATTCTGGAGAATACACAGACACCCTTTCAGACTGCATGGATTATATTGACGATGCTTTAATTGCCACACAGGGGAAAGAACGCTTACGTGCTTCCAACTATCTTTTAGTACTTTGCTGGAACTATATTCAGCCTATGGTAGAGTTAACCAGAGAGTCTTTAAAAAAGCAGGATAGTACCCAAGTTGGCGATGCTCTGGAGGATCTGCTGCGGAAAGAATCAGGTAGCGGATCTCCTCTTCCAACTGGTAAAAACGGAGGAATCCCTAAAAACATTCCAGGTCCTACAGTAAAATCAAAAACTCCTATAACCTGTGACTTATCTGGTCTTGATCCAAATTACAGGCAAGATGCAATCAACCAGGCAGAAAAGGTACTGCAGGAAGAAGGAGGAAGAATTGAACTTGCTAAAACTACAGCAGTATTAGATGGAAATAATCCAGGAATCACATACGCATCACAGTATGCCGGTTCCGGTTATGAAAATGCAGCGAATGATCTTGCACGCATCCTAAATGATGTTGCTACGGAAAAAGCCCAAAATGATTATGAACAGGAATTAACAGAAGACTTGCAAAAATCGGCGGATGAAATACATTACGGAAATGCCCATGCAGGCATCCATGTAACAATCCACCGCATCAATCCAGTTTCCGACTTTTTTATCAAATCTTATCAAACAGTTGCTTCCCCTCTTTTGCGGACCTCCAAAAGGCTGCAAAGTTCCATTCTTCCTTTATTAAAAGAAGAGGCAGAAGGCGGGAAACAAAAAAACCTGTTATTTGGTAAAAGGCTGGATATGCGGGCTTTACACCGAAAGGACGGCGGTATCTTTACCAGAACCAGGCTTCCGGATGAAGAACAAAAACTTTCCGTGGGACTTTTGGTTGATGAAAGTGGTTCTATGGGCTGGGGAGATCGTATTACCCATGCCCGGAAAACTGCAATCGTGCTGTATGATTTCTGTATGAGCCTGGGAATTCCTATTACCATTTATGGGCATTCTACAGATTCTAAGGGTGTTGCTTTGTATTCCTATGCTGAATTTGATTCTCTGGATGCCTCTGACCGTTACCGGCTGATGGATATGTCTGCCCGTAATGGCAACCGGGATGGAACTGCACTTCGTTATGTTGCGGAACACCTGGCAAAGCGTCCGGAATCACAAAAACTCCTCATCATAATCTCTGACGGACAGCCCGCGGATTGTGGGTACAGTGGTACGGAAGCAGAAGCAGATCTTCGTGGTATCAAGAATGAATATCGTAAACGTGGCATTGTGATCTTTGCTGCAGCAATTGGTGATGACAAAGAAAACATCCGCAGGATCTATCAGGATGGTTTTTTAGATATTACCAAATTAGAAGATTTACCCAAAAATATGACACAGCTTGTAAAACAATATTTGAAATAGAAAGAAGGAAAACATACATGAGTGAAAATTATCAAAACTCAATTACAGATCAGATATGCAAAGTACAGACCAGTAAAAAATTAATTGCACTGTATGACCGCCTCCGCTACACAAGTTATAACAGCTATGCACAACTTCATGCAAAAGGAGAATTTGAAGAAAATGGTCATAAAGTTCACTCCCTTATTGGAATCTCCATACAGGATTATTCTAGTGGTACTGGTGATAAAAATATTATCACCCGTTTTCATCTGGCACCCGAACAAATTCAATTTCTGCTGTCCAGAGTTACCGCTGGCTTTCCTGAATTTGAATGGTCACAAAGTAAAATATTTGGTGTGCCGGATGGCAATGGCTATTCTACTGCACAACAGTTTTTTATTTCCCGCCACGTATATAACAACCAGCAGGAAATACTGACCAGTCCATGGAGAATTCAAATTAATAACGGAAAAGGTATCAAGAAAAAGAATCATAACGGCGGCACTTATATGCAGGCTCAAAGTTTTATCTCTGAAAAAAGTGCTTTTATACAATTGACAGATATGGATTTTTATATGCTGTTAAAACGTGCTGATTCCTATATCGTAAATTGGGAAGCCTATGTTGCATCCTTCCTGATTCAAAACGGCAAACAACAGCTTAAAAAGCAACAGGAAGCAAGAATGGCACAAAATATACAGTCACAGCCAGATGAAATGACTTCCTATATGCAGGGACAGCCACAAGAGCAATATCTGAATGGTATGTATGTCGCTTAAAGAATTTCAACAAAGAAGCAGCCGAAAAGACTGCTTCTTTTTATAAAGGAAAGGGGATCTCTATGGATTATGCTACAACACTAAATATTGACCAACAAGGGCGGATCATTATTCCTGCCAAAGTAAGAAAAGCCCTACAGCTTCATACAGGCGATGTATTGATGTTGGAAGCTGACACACGCAACATCTGTCTTCGTAAATGCGACTCCCATATCCCTATGGATATCCGGTTAGACAGTTTTCTGGATATTTTACATAGCAATGTCCCTTGCCGGATTCTGTTATGTAATCATTCCAAAATCATTGCTTCCAAGAATTATCATACAGCACTTAATATGCCTGTAACAGAAAGTATTCAAAGGCTTCTGCAACAGGGAAAGATGAAATTATTCTCTGAAAAGGAACGCATATACCCTACTATGACAGGAAAATATCCCATATCAGCCTTTTTCCCTATTTCTAAAAAAGACGAATTGGGGGAAGCCCTGGGACTTTTACTATGTGCAAAAAATCAACAGCCTTTCAGCGAAATGGATTTAGGCTGTGCCAAAATGACTGCAGCGGCGATTTCCCGCTACATCCAACAAAATTATGAAAGGAAGGTGACATAAAATGAATGACTTACTGCTGCATCGGGCAGCACAATTATTAGAAGCTGAATTTGGTCCCCAATGGCGTACTGTCGCTGACATGCTTGGAACGGAAGGATTGCGAAAACGTGTGGGAAAGGAACTGACTTCTTTCATGGCATACCCAGAACGGGGCGAAGGCGGTAACAGCCAGTGGCGTGGTAACTGCTCTCCCGAAGTGATTGCAGCACTTCTACGCTATTGCCTGGACGATAAGCGATATTACGGAAAAGATACCAGCACCTTTACCCTCTTAGATCCTATGAGTGGCTCTGGGACTTCAAAGGCGGCGGCTGACCGTTATCAGGTACGTTCCCTGCTCTATGATCTAAATCCGGCACCTGCTTATGGAAAAGGTAACTGGAATGCCCTAAAAGATGAAGTGGAGGATTCCGCTGATCTCATCTTTTTCCATCCACCTTACCATAATATGATCCAGTATTCCGGAAATATCTGGGGAAACCCTCACCCGGACGACCTATCCCGCTGTGAAAACTATTCGGATTTTTTAGAAAAACTAAATCACTGTATCCGGAAATTTTTCCTGGCACTTCGGAAAGGTGGCAGGCTTGCCATACTGGTAGGCGATATGCGGCTCCATGGTAAGTTCTATAGTATGCAGCATGATTTAATGCGGATGGGTGATTTTGAATCCTTTCTGGTAAAGGGCCAGTTTAATTGTGTTTCTGACAATCGGACGTACAAAAAGCCTTTCATTCCCATTGTGACAGAATATGCTCTGTTACTGAAAAAAACGGATTCTTTCATTATCCCCTTCAGCATCCGGCAAGAAGGTGTGTTTTCTGTACAAAATACAGATATTCTTGCACTGACTTGGCATCATCTAATCCGGATGACAATGGAGAGTATTGGAGGAAGAGTGGCTTTAAAAGACCTGTACGCTTTATTAAAGGAACACCCAAAAGCGAAAAAGAATCCGCATTATCAGGAACGTATCCGTGCCACCTTATATGAACACCCAGATGAATATATCCCTGTATCGAAAGGATATTTTCGTTTGAGTTACCCTGTTACATAAAAACGAGCCATGAAAAACAGATTTTCTATGGCTATACAAAAGGAGTGTGAACACTATGACAAATCGAAAGCACCATGTGAAAGATAAACAAATAACAACACTCTCTGGATGGTTTCATTCTCCGCTACGTGTTGGGGAACGTGCTATTATTTCTGGGGTCAATGGTTTCTCTATTCTGACATCTCCTATCCTAACGATTTTGGAAGTATCAAATGACAGTATCGTTTTCGAAACAGAAAATACCATTTACCATTTGGTTCATACACCAGAGACCGTATCGGAAGTGATGTGTGCTTGAATAACATATATGAATTGGGAAGCAAGCTTTGTGAATTGCTTTCAACTTTAAAGAAAAACCGAGAATACGTTCCACTTGAAATTTTACAAACACAGTATCGGGTGCCTTATGAAACCCTAAAAAAGCAAATTGGTGATACAGCGACAGCTTTTGTAAAAGAAATTACATTATCAAAGCTTATGATAAATCCAGATGTATCTCTGGAAGAGCAGATTTCTGTTATCCAACAGGCAATTACAACATCCGGGATGCTCAAAGAAATGAGCTATACCTTATCAAAACTGTATGATGTGGAACTACTGCACAGGCAGGCATTAAAATTAAGGACATATATTGAAGATGCTCTATATCCATATATTGCCCTTCAGGATTGCCTTGTCGTTGATATGGAACGTATAGAGGATACGCCAATTATCTACAATACAATTACCCAAAAGGTTTATGAGAATGGGCAATGGAGTAAACAGGATTTGGATCTGAACGGGAAACTATTACTCTATGTAAAATCCAGTTCTCCTATGCCTGCAACAACAGAACAAATAAACAATGAATTCTAAATTCAAAAATTATTATGTCAAGAAGGGAAACTTTTGTGGGTTTCCCTTTTTACGAAAATAATTTCAGTTGTTCATATTCTGCTGTCCGATTCAACGGTATGGGCTTCTTAGCAAGAATAATTTCTACCGCTGCATCCTCCATAATCCAATCTTCCAGTTCTTGTCGTTCCAAAAGCAATGGCATCCGTTCATGCACCGGTGCTACGGAAGCATTTGCCTGTGTAGTCAGAATAACAAAACGGTTTTGACCATTATAGATTTGATAACACCCTGCCATAAATAATGTGTCATCCTGCTTTGGACTTTGAAAAGTATATTTTTCTTTGTTTTTACTCCATTCGTAAAAGTGACGGGCGGGAATCACACATCTTCGATGTAGCACACTTTCTCGAAAGGTCTTCTTGTCTAGTATCGCCTCTGCCCTTGCATTGATAAGCAGTCCCTTTCCCTGGAACCCCGGAAAGCCCCACTGCATCTGCCTCGCAGCCACTTCCCTACACCCCTTTGTAAGAACGACTGCAGATTCAGACGGGTGGATGTCCTGTCCATGCTCTATCTTTAAACGCTGGTCCAGTTTCCTTACAATCTTTTCAATTTCCCGTGAGGTTTCATCATCCACATAATATCTTCCGCACATTTTCTGTCCTCCTTTTTCCTATTTTACTTCATCCCTGGTATCTTATACAACCAGTTTCCATGCACAATCCTCCGGACAAAAGAGAAGCACAAAATTGATTTGTTTTCCCAAAAGTACCGCCTGACATCTATACTTCCAGTTCAAAATTCCCGCATACCACTGCTTTTCTACAGTCAGAACCTGGATATGATTGATCTGGATAATCTCTTCATCCTCCCCTTTTACCTTCAGCATCAATGGCAGAGATTTTCCGGTAGCTGTGAACCAGCACTGGACTGCCACCTCATGATAGGTTCCGGATAAAGGCTCCTGCTCTGTATGCTCTGTATTTATTCCGATTCCAAATGCCACCGTTTCTTCCCCCTTCCCGCTATTCTGTCTTTAATTTCTCATAGTCCACAGAACGTTTTTCCCGTGAAATGCCACCACTCATGTGATCAATACACCCACCTAAAAAAGCCGCACGTATTACCGAATCATTCCCATACCGTTTTCTGATCTGATCTATCGTTTCATCCATTTTTTCCAGCTTCTCATAATCATTCGTATCAAATAGATCCAATTGCCTCATATTCACCTGATCCTTGATGCGGCTGGTATGGATTCCCAGATGCCGGATGGGTGTCCCATCCCAGAGCTGGTCAAATAACTGGCAGGCACACTGATGAATCTCTTTCGTAATATTGGTTGCATTCTGAAGCGTCATCTGGTGACTGGCATAACTGAGATCATAATTCTTGATCCCTACTGCAATCACTTCTGCCCTGACTCCTGCTCCACGAAGTCTGCTTCCTACTGTCTCTGCCAAAGCCAACAGCACCAATTTTGCTGTAGATGCATCTGTCACATCAAAAGGAATCGTTGTGGAATTACCATATCCCTTATTGGCAGGTGGGGCAGACTGGACTACAGATACATCAATCCCATTTGCAAATCCCCAGATTACTTCCCCATGTTTCTTTAAATGTTGTTTTAAGTAGCCAGGATTGCTCTTTGCCAAATCTCCTATTGTTCGGATTCCCAACTTGAAAAGTGTCTTTGTTGTTGCCCGTCCTACAAAAAACAAGTCGCTTACCGGTAATGGCCACATCTTATTCCGTATCTCAGACTTCCATAATGTGTGCACTCTGTCTGGCTTCTGAAAATCACTTGCCATCTTAGCTAACAGTTTATTCTCTGAAATACCGATATTCACTGTAAATCCAAGCCGTTCCTTAATCTGCCTCCGCATCTTCTCCGCTGCTTCCACTGGCGTCCCCCAAAGCAATTCCGTTCCAGTCATATCTACAAACGCCTCATCTATCGAGTATTGTTCCACTGCGGGAGAATACTCTTGCAAAATTCCCATAAAAGCTTTGGAACACCTCTCATACAATCCATAATTCGGAGGCACTAAAATAAGATTTGGACATTTCTGTTTTGCTTCCAAGATTGATTCACCTGTCTGTATCCGATATTTCTTTGCTGGAATGGATTTTGCCAAAATGATTCCATGACGCATCGCCATATCCCCACCTACCGCCGACACCTGTTCTCTTAAATCGCCTTTCCATCCCAAATGATGCAGCCGATATACCGCTTCCCAGGACAAAAAGGCAGAATTTACATCTATATGAAAAATCACTTTTCCCAACTTAAATGAAAAACTAAATTCCAGCTGTGGATTATCTCAGTAACTATGCGGGATTAAATTCTGTAATGCACCTTAA